>DUTQ01000174.1 GCA_012841995.1 Thermoanaerobacterales bacterium
CCATTTTTGAATATTCCTATCGTCGTAACAGATTTTGCCCAAAAGATAGCACCTTTTTTATCTGGGCAAAGAGCAATAAAGAGAGAGGTTTTTGACAAGTTAAAAAAACATAGGGTAAAAGATTATGGAATTGAAATGGCACTTACGCTAATGGCCCAGGAAGAGAATATGAATGTTAAAAGCGTATATTTAAAAGATATGACACATGTTATGAAAGAGGAAAAACACGGTTTTTTACATGGATTTTTACTCAGACTAAAAATGTATTTAGATATTATTTTTATTTTCCTTGCAATAAAGCTCAAATTAGAGGTGTTGTAAGTGCCCTTAAACCAAAAAGAGGTCATCCTACGATTGATTTTATCTATAGTTTGTGGGGGCATTATAGGAATTGAAAGAGAAAGTGTTAATAGGCCTGCGGGTTTTAGGACTCATATTCTTGTTTGCATAGGTTCGGCCTTGACAATGCTCGTATCTATCTTTATGTATGATCAATTTAAAAGCCAAACCAATTTAGACCCTTCGAGAATTGCGGCACAGGTTGTGAGCGGAATTGGTTTTTTAGGCGCTGGTACAATTATTAGAGAAGGAGCAAATGTTAGAGGATTGACTACTGCGGCTAGCCTATGGACAATTGCATCAGTAGGCCTTGCACTGGGTAGTGGATATTATTTTGCTGCAGGTATAACTACCCTTTTTACTTTTGTTACGCTTGTATCTTTTTCATGGTTTGAGAAGCATGTTATTCAAAGGAGTTTTATTCAAACAATATCATTAACTGTCAAAGACAAACCAGGTCAAATTGGTTATATAGGTTGCGTTTTAAGTAACTTCGATATAAATATAAGGAATGTTAAAATGGAATATTTAGAAAACAATATCTTGACTATTTACCTTACAATAAGGGTTCCATCTAGAGTTAATATTAATAAAGTTATTGAAAAACTTATGCAAATTGATGGAGTTTTTGCAGTTGATAATTTAGTGTAAATGAGGGATTTTCAGTGACAGCTCTTATTAATTTTTTTCAGCTCAGTGATCAAGGATTGTTTTCCCCAGCTGAAATAAAATTATTACATAATCTTTTTATTGAAAGCGCAAAAGCTGAAATAAAGAACAGAAAAATCTACATAAGTTTAGTATCTCAATATAATTTATCTGATACCATGCTATTAAAAATAAAAAATCTTTTCATGAAATATATACCTAGCTGTGACAATATATCTATTAATGTAAGAAAACAAGATAATGAGGATTTAGACATATTAATTAAAAAGAGCAAGGATGAAATATTAGAAAATATATACAACAAAATACCATCAGCCCGAATCTGGCTTACTGATAGCGATTGGCAAGAGGATAAGGGCTTTTTGTATATATATGTTAAGAAAAATGGCATAGATTTTTTAAAAGAAAAAAATTGCCACCAAAATATCGAAAGATATTTTGAGGACCTTGGGTTTTCCATTCAGGTAATATTTAAAGAAAAAGTCTCTCAAAACGAATATGACATTATTGAAGAAGATAGGAAGATAGTTCAAACAATACTAAATCAAAACAACACAGATATGATTCGAGAGGTAAAATCAAATAATCATCAGAATTCACCTACTATTATAGGTAAAGTAATTACCAAAAATAGCATTCCGATTGAACAAGTTTTTGGAAATCCTGATGAAGTGATAGTTGAAGGAGAAATATTTGATGTTGAAGAGAGGGAACTTAAAAATAAAAGCATAATGGTAACATTTGGGTTAACAGATTATAAAGGCTCTATTGGAGTCAAGTGTTTTTTTTCTGGTGACAAAATTCCAAATCATGAAAGAATCAAAAACGGCTTATGGGTAAAAACCAGGGGCAAAATCGAAAAAAACAAATATACTAATGAGTATGAACTGATAGTTTTTGATATAAATATTTCTGAAAAGCCAACAAGAGAAGATTTACACACTGATAAAAGGGTAGAACTTCATTTACATACAAAATATAGTTCAATGGATGCAATCTGCTCTCCAAAAGAAGTTATAGACTTAGTGAAAAGTTGGGGTCATAAGGCAGTAGCTTTTACTGACCACGGGGTTGTACAGTCGTTTCCAGAAATCTATGATGCTACACGCGGAACAGGTGTAAAACCCATATATGGTAGCGAGGTTTACATATTTGACGATGAGTTTCCGATAACAACAAAGCCTATATCAATTAACATATCAGATGCTATATTTGTTTCAGTAGATATTGAGACTACAGGGCTTTCGTTCGAACAAGATGATATTATCGAAATAGGTGCAGTTAAAATTCATCATGGGGAGGTAGTAGATCGTTTTTCATCTTTTGTTAAGCCTACAAAAAATTTACCACCTAAAATAACAAATTTAACAGGTATAACAAATGAGATGGTTACTTCAGCTAAACCGATACAACATGTATTGCCTCAATTTATGGATTTTCTTGGTGATGGAATTTTTGTGGCTCATAATGCGGGTTTTGATTCGGGATTTATAAGGAGAGATTGTGAAAAGCTGGGGCTTGCATTTGACAATAGTGTTTTAGACACATTGCCATTTGCACAAATAGTATTTACTGATTTAAAGAACCACCGCTTAAATACTCTTGCAAAGAAACTAAATATAAAAATGGGTAATCATCATCGAGCTCTAGATGATGCGCATACTGCCGCTATGATACTATTAAGACTTCTTAAACAAGCTGAAAAAGATGGCATAACAAATCTTCTCCATATCAATGATATATATAAAAAGAGAAAAGGTCCTGTACATCTATATTCTTATCATGCTACGGTATTGGTAAAAGACCAGCAAGGCCTTCGTAATTTATATGAACTCGTTTCCAGATCACATTTAGACTTCTTTTATAGAAATCCAAGGATCCCAAAATCTTTATTAAATAAACAAAGACAAGGATTGATAATAGGAAGCGGCTGTCAGGCAGGAGAACTTTTCCAAAATATATTGCGCTGCTCAAGACGGCAAGATGTTGAAAGGATAATAAAATTCTATGATTTTTTAGAAATACAGCCGATACACAATAATTCATTTTTAATAGATAATGGCATTATCAGCGACAGAAAAAAACTTGAAGAGATAAATAAAGAAATATATTTATTAGGAAAAAAGTTTTCAAAACCTGTAGTTATGACTGGAGATGTACACTTTTTAAATCCAGAGGATGAGATATATAGGAAAATACTTCTTCATGCTCAAGGTTTTAATGATGCTGATAAAGATTCGAAATTATATTTAAAGACAACTGATGAAATGTTAAGTGAATGCACTTATTTTAATGATGATGAAGCTTACGAAGTAGTAATTAAAAATACCAATGAAATAGCCGATATTATTGATGACAATATCAAACCAGTTCCAGACGAATTATACCCGCCAAAAATAGAAGGGTCAGATAGTGAAATAATCGAGATGACATATAAGAAAGCACAGGAGGTTTACGGCAAAAATCTACCTGATATTGTGAAGGATAGAATTGAAAAAGAATTGAATGCCATTATAAGCAACGGTTTTTCAGTTATTTATCTTATTGCTCATAAATTGGTTAAAAAGTCTTTGCAAGATGGGTATTTAGTAGGGTCAAGGGGTTCTGTGGGTTCTTCGCTGGTAGCAACTATGTGTGATATCACTGAAGTAAATCCATTGCCACCTCACTATATTTGTCCTAAATGTAAAAATTCTATATTTGAAATCAATGTCAAAGGAGTCGTTGGGCCAGATCTACCTGATAAGATATGTCCTTGTTGTAATACTTTAATGAAAAAGGATGGCTTTAATATACCTTTTGAGGTTTTTATGGGTTTCGAAGGAGATAAGGTTCCGGATATTGACCTTAATTTCTCCGGAGAGTACCAATCTAAAGCCCATAAATTTACTGAAGATCTATTTGGCAAAGAACATGTATTTAGGGCAGGTACTATTTCAACTATAGCAGAAAAAACTGCATATGGATTTGCAAAATCTTACTTAGAAGATAGAAATATTGATGAGTCAAGTTATGAAATTAAGCGCCTTGCAAAAGGTGTAACTGGAGTAAAGAGGACTACAGGTCAACATCCGGGCGGAGTTATGGTAGTTCCAAAAGACATGCAAATATATGATTTTACACCAATTGGATATCCAGCCAATGATAAAGGGTCTGGAGTAATAACAACACATTTTGACTATCACTCTATAAGCAGTCGATTATTGAAATTAGACTTGTTAGGCCATGATGACCCTACTGTGATAAAAATGCTTGAACAGGAAACAGGGGTGGATGCTAAAAAAATAAAGCTCGATGACGAAAAGACAATGGCAATATTCTCATCACTTGATCCCCTTAATATACGACCTGAAGATGTGGGGACAACAGTAGGAACTCTTGGAGTACCGGAATTTGGAACCAGATTTGTTAGACAAATGTTAGAGGATACAAGACCTACAACCTTTTCAGAGCTAGTGAGGATAAGCGGTCTTTCTCATGGAACTGACGTTTGGTTGAATAATGCACAAGACCTTATAAAAAGTGGTGCAGCAACTTTGAAGCAGGTTATAGCTACTAGAGATGATATTATGACATACCTTTTGAACAAGGGGGTAAAACCCAAGACTGCATTTTCAACAATGGAAGCAGTAAGGAAGGGTAGGGGCATAAAGCCAGATGTCGAAGAGTTATTGGTTAAGAACAATGTTGACACATGGTTTATAGAATCATGTAAAAAAATTAAGTATCTTTTTCCAAAAGCTCATGCTGTAGCATATGTAATAATGGCATTTAGAATAGCATATTTTAAAGTCCACTATCCGCAAGCTTTCTATGCTACTTATTTTACTGTTAGAGCTGATGATTTCGATGCCGAAATAATATTACAAGGACCTGAAAAAATAAAAGAAACTATTTTAGAAATTGATAAAAAAGACAATATTACAGCCAAAGAAAAAGGGCTTTATACAGTATTGGAAGTTGCTAATGAAATGTATCTTCGAGGCATTCAATTTTTGCCGATCGATTTGTATAAATCAGATTCAAAGAGATTTAAAATAATACAAGGCGATATATTATTACCAATATCATCCATTCAGGGAGTTGGAACCACAGCGGCAAAAAGCATAGAAGAAGAACGGAAAAAGAAAAGATTTAGCTCCATTGAGGATTTAAGAGAAAGGACTAGAATAACAAAGACCGTAATACAAAATTTACGACAAAATGGGGTTTTAAAAGATCTTCAGGAGACAGATCAGATAAGCCTCTTTTAATCTTGCATTAGAATTTTCACTATGCTATAATTTAAAGAGAAATATAGGACATCAACTAGAGTGGGGCAATTTCCCACTCTTTAATATTATTTAAAGTATAAACTCTAAAAACTATATTGAGGTGGTAATAGTTGGTATCAAAGGATGTTATGGATAAGTTAAGGACTATTGGCCTAGAGGCTGTTGAAAAGAGGAATTTCGAACTTGTTGATTTAGAGTTTGTAAACGAAGCAGGGATCTGGTACTTACGATATTATATAGATAAAGATGATGGAATAACGCTTGATGATTGTCAAGAGGTTAGTAAGGAAATAAGCAGAAAATTAGATATTATAGATCCTATCCCATTTAGCTACTCACTTGAAGTTTCTTCACCTGGTGTAGAAAGGCCACTTAAAAGAGAAAAGGATTTTTTAAGATACTTAGGCTCAATGGTTCAAATAAAAACTTATGAACCAATAGAGAACAAAAAGGTTTTTACCGGGATACTTAAAGATTATTCTGATGGGGTAATAATAATAGAAGACGGAAAAGATTATACAATTCCAAGATTAAAAATTTCATCAGCAAGGCTAAAATTCAACTGGAATGGGGTATAAAAAATGAACATTGAATTTATTGAAGCCCTTGACCAAATCGAAAAAGAAAAGGGAATTTCCAAAGACATATTATTTGATGCTTTAGAAGCGGCGTTAATTTCAGCATATAAAAAAAATTATGGTTCTGCTCAAAATGTATCTATAGAAATAGCTAGTGAAACAGGAGAAGTAAAAGTCTTTGCCAAAAAAGAGGTAACTGATGAAGTAAAGGATCCTTTACTTCAGATAGATATCATTGATGCCAAGGTGTATAATCCAGTTGCCAAGATTGGAGATGTGATTTCTATTGAAGTCACGCCAAAAAAATTTGGTAGAATTGCTGCACAGACGGCTAAACAAGTTGTAATGCAAAGAATTAGGGAGGCAGAACGAAACATTATCTATGAAGAATTTTCTGGTAGGGAAACTGATATAGTAAATGGTATTGTCCAGAGATTTGATAAAAAGAACGTAATAATAGACTTGGGTAAAATTGAAGTTATACTTCCACCAAATGAACAAATAGCTACAGAATTATATACTCAAGGCAATAGAATAAAGGTCTATATACTTGAGGTTAAGAAAACGACAAAAGGGCCACAAATAACTGTTTCAAGGTCTCATCCGGGGCTTGTAAAAAGACTCTTTGAACTCGAAGTTCCAGAAGTTTACGATGGTGTTGTGGAGATAAAAGGCATAGCTAGAGAAGCGGGTTCAAGAACTAAGATAGCAGTACATTCAAATGATGAGAATGTTGATCCTGTAGGAGCCTGTGTGGGGCCTAAAGGTGCTAGAGTTCAAGCTGTAGTAGAAGAACTTATGGGGGAAAAGATTGATATAATAAAATGGGACAAGGATATTGAAAAATATATCTTGAATGCACTAAGTCCTGCTCAAGTATTAAAAGTTGAAATCGAAGAGAATAATAAGATAGCACGGGTTATAGTTAATGAAGATCAATTATCTTTAGCTATCGGGAAAGAAGGGCAAAACGCAAGACTTGCTGCAAAGCTTACTGGATGGAAAATTGATATCAAAAGTAAAGATGATTTAGAAAAACAAGGTATAAGAGGGGATAATGATGAGTCCGAAAAAGATACCTTTGAGGATGTGTCTGGGATGCAGGACAATGAAACCTAAAAAGGAATTAATTAGGATTGTTCGCACTGCTGAAGGGGATGTTGAAATTGATGTAACAGGTAAGAAATCTGGAAGAGGTGCTTATGTTTGCAGTAATTCCGAATGTGTTAACAGAGCTCTTAAGGAGGGGCCACTTTCAAAAGCTTTAAATACAACTGTGACTTGTGAACTTATCAATAAGCTTAAGGAGGAAATAAGTAGACAATAAAATGAATTTCATTTGCACCATCTTTATGTTGTTTAAAGAGCAGGAAGGTTAATGCCGAGAAATTACCAAGCAGGAAATGTTTTTAAAGTTAAACCAATTTACGGGGGTGGGGGATATTGACGAGATTACGAGTATATGAGCTTGCTAAACAATTAGGCATTTCAAGCAAAAGATTGATTTCTATTTTAAAAGATCTTGATATAGATGTGAAAAACCACATGAGCAGTTTAGACGAAGAGACATCACAACTAGTCATAGATTTGTTCAATGAAGAAAAGGAGAAAAACAAAGCCAAAAAAAACGAAAACAAAGAATCAGAAGTTAACGAAAAAATGGTAAATGGAACTGAACAGTCTACAAAAAAAGTAATAACCCTTCCAGAGAGAATCAGTGTAAAAGAACTAGGGCAGCGAATGAATATAGAACCTGTTAAGATCATAAAAAAACTCATGGACTTTGGTCTTATGGTAAATATAAATGCGGAAATTGATTTTGAATCGGCGAAAAAAATAACTAAGGAATTTAATTTTGATGCTGAACCAGAACGTGAGGAAATATCTATTAAAGATGTAGAAGATGAACATGTTGACGAAACGAAATTAAAAATAAGGCCACCTGTAGTAACTGTTATGGGACATGTAGACCATGGGAAAACATCTCTGTTAGATGCTATTAGGGAAACTAATGTAACCGCTAAAGAAGCAGGAGGAATCACACAACATATCGGTGCTTCCGAAGTTGAAATAAAAGGGAAAAGCATTGTGTTTTTGGATACACCTGGGCATGAGGCCTTTACTACAATGAGAGCGCGTGGCGCAAAAGTAACGGATATTGCAATTTTAGTAGTAGCTGCTGATGACGGTGTAATGCCGCAAACAATTGAAGCGATAAATCATGCTAATGCAGCTGGTATTCCTATAATAGTTGCAGTAAATAAAATTGATAAACCTACTGCAAATCCGGAAAGAGTAAAACAGCAGCTTGCAGAATACAATCTCATTCCTGAAGAATGGGGAGGAGAAACAATATTTGTGAATGTATCTGCGAAAGAGAGGACAGGAATTGATCAACTTTTAGAAATGGTTTTACTTGTAGCTGAAATTTCTGAGCTAAAAGCAGACTATACATCTCTTGCAAGCGGAATAATAGTAGAGGCAAAGCTTGATAAGGGCCGCGGCCCTGTAGCAACTGTTTTGGTTCAAAAAGGGACATTAAGAGTTGGAGATTCTATAGTCGCAGGGAAAGCTTTTGGAAGGGTCAGGGCTTTGTTTAATTCTCGTGGTAAAAAAATAAAGTCTGCTGGTCCTTCTATTCCTGTTGAGGTGTTGGGTTTATCTGAAGTCCCAAGTGCGGGGGATGTCCTAAAAGTTATGCCTACCGAAAAAGAAGCAAGGGAAACAGTAGAAAAATATCGAGACATTGAAAAGGAAGCAGAATTTAGCACTCCACAAAAAATATCTTTGGATAAGTTGTTCGAAAAGGTGAAAAAAGGCGAAGTTAAAGAGCTTAACATAATAATAAAAGCAGATGTTCAAGGCTCTGTTGAAGCTTTAAAACAGGCTGTTGAAAAATGTTCAAATGAAGAAGTTCAAGTAAAGATAATTCACGGTGGGGTAGGAGCAGTTAACGAAAGTGATGTTATGTTAGCTTCAGCTTCAAATGCAGTTATAATCGGGTTTAATGTAAGACCTGATTCAAATGCGAAGAGATTGGCAGAAAAAGAAGATATAGATATCAGGACATATAGGATCATCTATGATGTAGTAGAAGATATACAATCTGCTATGAAAGGCATGCTTGATCCAGAATATGAAGAAGTGGTATTAGGACGTGCTGATGTGCGCGCATTGTTTAAGGTATCCGCAGTTGGAACTGTGGCAGGGTGCTTTGTTACAGAAGGAAAAATAACTAGAAATTCTAAAATACGTGTTATACGTCAGGGTATAGTTGTCCATGAAGGAGAAATAGCTTCGTTAAAGAGATTTAAGGATGATGTAAAAGAAGTTGTAGCTGGCTATGAATGTGGAATAAGTATTGACAAATTTAATGACCTGAAAGAACAGGACGTTCTTGAAGCTTTTGTTATGAAAGCTATAGAGCGATAAACGTTTTGAGGGGGATTTAAATTGGAGTTTTCTCGTAATGAAAGAGTTGCAGAAGAAATAAAAAAGGCAGCAAGCGATATAATTAATAACGATTTAAAAGATCCTAGAATCAAAGGATTGATTTCAGTTACAGATGTTGACTTAAGCAAAGATCTAAAGTATGCAAAGATATTTTTAAGCATATATGGAGAAAAACATTTGGCAATTAGGACTTTTGAAGTAATAAAAAATGCAGAAGGCTATATAAGAAAAGAGATTGGAAAAAGGGTCAGATTAAAATTTTTGCCTGAAATAGTATTTAAAGAGGATAACTCTATTGAATATGGCGCTCATATTCAAAACATATTAAACAAAATACAAAAAAATGAAGAAAACGATAATAAAGGAATAAAATGATGTATAAAATCTTTTACGATTTAATCAAAAGAAACTATTCATTTTTAATTACTTCCCATATTATGCCTGATGGTGATAGCATAGGTTCTGTACTTGCTCTAACATTAGCATTATGCAGACTTGGAAAATCAGTTGTACCTGTTATAAAAGATGATATACCAAAAAAATATGCTTTTTTACCCGGAGTTAATAAAATAAAAAAGAGTGTTTCTAATCAATATGATGTGGCAATATGTCTTGATTGTGGTGATGAGGAACGGCCAGGGTTTGAAGAAGGTTTACGCAAATACTATTTAAAGTCTTTAGTTAATATAGATCATCATAAAAGCAATACACTGTTTGGAGATATAAACATTGTGGATAGTAATGCATCATCTGTTGGAGAGATCCTATATTTTATAATCAAGGACATGTTGCCCATAGATGAGGATATTGCATCTTGCCTTTATACGTCGATTATAACTGATACTGGTTCTATCAGACATTCTAATACTACACCAAAATGCTTAAGGGTATTAGCTGATTTAGTTGAAAAAGGCGCAAGCCCCAATTTTATTAGTCAAAAAGTTTTTGAAAAAAGAAGCATAAATGCTTTAAAACTTCTTAGAAACTGTCTTGATACTCTAAAAATCACTGATGATAAAATTGCAAGCCTATACATTACTAGGGATATGATGGAAAAATGTGGTGCTAATGAAGAAGATACTGACGGAATCATTAATTACGCTAGAGGGATTGAAGGTGTGGAAATAGGTGTTTTGTTTAGAGAAATAGATGAAAGACAAGTAAAAGTTGGGTTCAGGTCCAATGATTATGTGGATGTCTGTAAAATTGCTGAAAAATTTGGTGGTGGCGGACATATCCGAGCATCAGGCTGTACATTAGAAAACGATCTAGAAGGATCTATAAAATTAATATTAGAGACATTGAGAGAAAGTTTGTGAGGAAAGTTTAATTGAAAGGTATAATAAATGTATTAAAACCTCCAGGAATGACTTCACATGATGTTATAGGGTTTATGCGAAAGCTGTTGAATATTAAAAAAATTGGCTATGCTGGAACATTGGATCCTGTTGCTGCAGGAGTCTTGCCAGTATTTATTGGAAAAGCTACAAAGGCTATAGAATTTTTTGATGATAATTACAAAGAGTATGTTGCCGAGATGTTATTGGGCATTACTACTGATACTGGCGATTTAGATTATAAAGTTAAAAAACAAAAAAAGGTAGAAGTAGATATAGATAAAGTAAATAAAGTTTTAAAGAGTTTTATAGGGAGAATAGAACAAGTTCCGCCTATGTATTCTGCTGTACATTATCAAGGGAAAAAACTATATGAGCTTGCAAGAAAAGGGATTACAGTCAAAAGGTTGCCTAGAACAGTTGAAATAAAATCTTTAGAGCTGATACAGTTTTCTAAAAACATAGCCACTATTAAAATATATTGTTCAAAAGGTACATATATAAGGACATTATGTGAGGATATTGGATATGCTCTAAATTGTGGTGCATGCCTTTCCGCACTTATAAGGACGAAATCAGGGCCGTTTGATATAAAAGATACAATTACATTAGAGGAAATGAGAGATTATATACATTTTGGCAATATTAAAGAAGTCCTAATTCCTATTGATGTAGCAATGGATTTCATTCCAAGTATTGGTATAGAAATAAATAGGTATGAGGATTTTTTTAAGGGTAATCATTTTAATGCTAACTATAATTTTACAAAAGATGATGTTGGAAAACTGGTAAGAGTATATGCCAAAGATGATTTTTTAGGAATTGCTGAAATTAATTCTGAAAACAATATACGTGTAATAAAATCTTTTTGTTAGGGATTGGGGATCATATGAGGATTTATAAAAACATATCTTCATTACAGATGACAGAACCAACTGTTTGTGGATTAGGGAATTTTGATGGAGTTCATCTTGGCCATCAAAAGTTAATTAAACAGCTTGTTGATATTTCTCGTGATAGAGATCTTAAACCTACGATTTTTACTTTTGAACCACATCCGGCAAATATATTATGTCCTGATAAATCAAACTTGATTATTACTCCTGTAGAAAAAAAGCAAAATATAATGAAATCATTAGGTGTTGAGAATTTGATTATGGCACCATTTACGCCCGATTTTGCCCGAATAGAGTATGACGATTTTATATCTGAAATACTCGTAAAACGCTGCAGGGCAAAAGCAGTTGTTGTGGGTTTTGACTATAGATTTGGTTATAAAGGGCGGGGTAATGCGCAAATATTAAAGCAAGTATCACGAGATTATGGTATTGATACTCATATAGTTGAACCTGTTACATATTCAGGTAAAATAGTGAGTAGCACATTAATAAGATCTTTAATAAAAAAAGGTGATGTAAAATCTGCCTCTGAATTTTTAGGATATCCTTTTGGAATTTCGGGAAATGTTATTTTAGGTAACCGTGTTGGTAGAAAGTTGGGATTTCCCACTGCAAATGTGAATTTCCCATCAAATATAGTCTTACCTGCTAACGGAGTTTATGCTGTATTTGTTTCATTATCAGGCAAGCTTTTAAAAGGGGCTGCTAATATTGGATTTAAACCTACTTTTGGCGGAAATAATATAGTATTAGAAGTACATTTATTTGATTTTTGTAAACAAATCTATGGTGAAAGATTAGAAGTTTTTTTTATAGAAAATTTGCGAAAAGAGATTAAGTTCAAAAGCCCAAAGGAATTAATAGCTCAAGTTAATACAGATTTTAATAAAGCAAACGAGATTTTAAATAAATATCAAAAGGACATTTTATGTATTTAAAAATTTACATTTTACTTATATTGTGATAAAATTTATTTTGTGATATGAACCCTTGCTTGGTTTATCGAGTCACCTACGTTATACTGAGCAATAGGGGATTTAATTTATGAGGAGGTGAATAAAATTGGCTTTAAATAAGGAAGCTAAAAAGGCTATTATTGATAAATATAAGACCCACGAGAATGATACAGGTTCTCCAGAAGTTCAGATTGCCATGTTAACACAAAGAATAAATCAGTTGACAGAGCATCTAAAAATACACAAGAAAGATCATCATTCACGTAGAGGGCTATTACAAATGGTAGGTAAAAGACGTGCATTGTTGAATTATTTAAAGAAGACTGACCTTCAACGTTATAAAAACCTTGTTTCAAACTTGTCATTGAGAAAATAAATTTAATTAAGCGGGGAAAACCCGCTTAAATTATATCTCGATTTATAAATTATCAATACATGAAACGGAATGTTATAATTATCACTAATTATGATGTTCTGCTATTTATATTAAAAGAAGGGGATAATATAAATAAATAAGCTTATATTTAAATTCTCAAATAGAGCATAAAAAAGGAGGAATGGATTTCTTGGAAATATTTACAACTGAAGTTGCTGACCGTAAAATGGTTGTTGAAACAGGTAAATTAGCGCAACTTGCAAATGGGTCAATTTTAATAAGATATGGTGAGACTGCTGTGCTGGTTACAGCTGTAGCTTCAAAAAAACCGAGAGAAGGAGTAGATTTTTTACCTTTAACAGTAGACTACGAAGAAAAACTTTACGCGGTAGGTAAAATCCCAGGTGGTTTTATTAAAAGAGAGGGTAAACCGAGCGAAAAAGCGATTTTATCCGCAAGGGTAATAGACAGGCCTATAAGGCCATTATTTCCAAAGGGTTTTAGAAATGATATTCAGATTGTTGCAACAGTATTATCTGTAGATCAGAATAACACACCGGATATATTAGCCTTAAATGGTGCCTCGATAGCGCTTTGCATTTCTGATATTCCTTTTGACGGGCCAGTGGGAGCAGTGTCTGTAGGAATGATTGATGATAAATTTGTCATAAATCCTACGGTGGAGCAGGTAGAAAAAAGCAAATTATATCTAGTGGTGGCAGGTACAAAGGATGCAATATTAATGGTCGAAGCAGGTGCTGAAGAGATAACCGAAGATAAAATGTTAGACGCAATACTTTTTGGTCATGAAGAAATTAAAAAAATAATCGAATTTCAAGAAGAAATTATAGAGAAAATTGGAAAACCTAAAATGGAAGTTGAAATAGAAGAGATTGAAGAAGACTTAGAAAAAGCTGTGAGGGATTTTGCAACACCTAAGCTATTAGAGGCAATAAAGATCTTTGATAAACAAGAGCGAGAAGATTGCATAGATAAAATTAGCGAACAAACACAATTACATTTGCAAGATCAGTTCCCTGAGAAAGAAAAACAAATTTCTGACGTAATATATACAATAATTAAGGAAGAAGTCAGGAATATGATAAGCAACGAGGGTATCAGGCCTGATGGACGGACAAGCGATCAAATAAGGCCAATATCCTGTGAGGTGGGAATATTACCCAGGACTCATGGTTCAGGTTTATTTACAAGAGGGCAGACTCAAGCACTTACAGTGGCTACTTTAGGTGCATTGGGAGATGTTCAAATATTAGATGGATTAGGTATAGAGGAATCTAAAAGATATATGCATCATTATAATTTTCCTCCATTTTGCACTGGTGAAACAAGAGTTATTAGAGGGCCTGGGCGCAGAGAAATAGGTCATGGAGCATTGGCAGAAAGAGCTCTTGAGCCCATGATACCATCTGAAGAAGATTTTCCTTACACAATTCGGCTTGTATCAGAAATACTGAGTTCTAACGGGTCTTCATCAATGGCAAGTGTATGTGGTTCAACGCTAGCATTAATGGATGCCGGTGTCCCCATAAAAGCTCCAGTAGCTGGTGTAGCTATGGGGTTAATAAAACAAGACGATAAAGTAACAATTTTAACTGATATTCAGGGTATGGAAGATTTTTTAGGTGATATGGACTTTAAAGTTGCAGGTACGGCAAAGGGAATTACAGCAGTTCAAATGGATATAAAAATTGATGGAATTAGTAGAGAAATATTACAAGATGCTCTCGAACAGGCAAAACGAGGAAGGTTGTATCAAGCATTTTATCTAATA
>DUTQ01000175.1 GCA_012841995.1 Thermoanaerobacterales bacterium
AAAAACTTTGATAATTAAAAAGATGAGTAGATTCTATCACATTCTCTATACCACATGCATCCGCTACTTCTAATAGTTCTTTTGTGTATTTTGTTCCACTGCACTTTAGAATTGTCGGTTCTTTCCCAATCATCTCCTTTAGAATAGCTCCAGAGAGACAAAAATCCCTAACAAGTTCTTTTTCAGATAATAACTCCATTTGCCTAATTCCTGATAAGGTGTAATTCCCTATTTCCTGTTTCTTATCAAGTATACGCTCTACAATTGAAGGATCCTCAGCGCCCTTTATTCCCGGTATAAAAAAGGTAGCCTTTGCAGAATATAAATCTAAAAGCTCTAGTATGCTTTCCATACTTTTATAATCTGCTAAATCATCAAAAGTAATGGCAACTACTTTCTCTGTTGTATCTACCCCTTTTATTATAGATGCTTCTTGTCTTCGACTTTTTAATTCTTCTAGTGCTAATTCTATCTTTTTTGCTGCATTATATTTTGAACCATTAATGTCCAGAATATCATTAGATAGAGTCTCTTTTTTAGACAGGAAATAAGGTGAGATGATTAAATATATTAAAAAGATTAAGACAATGCCGAGTGTAATTCCTATTATTTTCGCCAACCTTTTTTCTTTCATTGTATGTTTCCTCCAATCATAAGCCCCAATAGATATAACCATTGTTTTCAAATTTGTTTTTGTCAAAAATGCGCCTTACATCAATAATGATTCTCTTATTATTGGGAATGGGCTTATACATTAAATCTATATCCTCATAAGAAAGATTTTTGAATTTGGAATGGGGCACTGCAAAAACAATACAATCTGCATTTTTTACCTTATACATCGGAATAAGTTCTTTTCCATAAATCTTCATAGTTTCTTTTTCATCTGCAATTGGATCTACTAAATCAGGTTCTATTCCATATTCCCGCAAAAGTTTAACAAGATCTTCTACTTTTGAATTCTTAAGATCGTTGCAATCCTCTTTAAATGTTATTCCCATAATAAATATCTTTGACTTCACTACAAGTTTATTTGCCAAAATCATTTTTTTCATCATGGCTTCCACTACGAATCTGGGCATATCATCGTTTATCTTTCTTCCAGCCAGTATTATTTGCGAATGGTATCCTAATTTTTCAGCTTTATATATGAAATAGTAGGGATCTACTCCTATACAATGGCCACCAACTAATCCAGGATAAAAACCTAATGCATTCCATTTAGTATTCATTGCATCTATTACCTCAAATGTATCAATTCCCATTTTATCAAATATCATTGACAACTCATTCATAAATGCAATGTTGATATCTCTTTGGCTGTTTTCTGCAACTTTTGCAGCTTCAGCTGTTTTGATATTGCTTACTTTATGAACTCCAGCTTCTATAATTAACTCATAAATTCTTGTTATCTCCTCCAAGGAAAAATTATCCATGCCTGATACTATTTTTTTAATATTCTCTAATCTATATATCTTATCGCCTGGGTTAATTCGTTCAGGGGAATAGCCTACCTTAAAATCCCTTCCACATAGTAGCCCTGATGTTTCCTCTAATATAGGTATGCAAATTTCTTCAGTCACGCCCGGATATACTGTAGATTCATATACAACTATAGACCCCTTAGATAAATTTTTACCGACCAATTTGCTAGCATTTACAACATAAAGTAAATCTGGCGTTTTATCTACATTGATTGGAGTAGGTACTGCTATAATTAAAAATTTAGCCTCTTTGAGCATATTGGGATCATCTGTGAATAATATAGAACTTTCCAGAAGGGCTGTATTCCCAACTTCATTTGTAACGTCTATTCCATTTTTATAACTCTGAATTTTATCAGAATCTATATCAAAACCAATTACAGAAATCTTTTTTGCAAAGGAAATGGCTAAAGGCAATCCAACATAACCAAGGCCAACTACAGCTATTTTTTCATCTCCATTAATAATTCTTTCTGAAAGTTTCACTCAAAAGCTCCCCTTTCATTTATCTTACTTATTTAATTGGAGATTACAGGCCTGCTTAACCGAATGCAAACCTTTTAAATAGCGATATCCTGTCCTGTAGGTAAAAGGTTTGCATTCGGCTAAGCAGGCCTGTAATCTCCAATTAAATAAGTAAGATAAATGAAAGGGGAGCTTTT
>DUTQ01000176.1 GCA_012841995.1 Thermoanaerobacterales bacterium
CCTGATATCCCTGCACTTTTACCGAGCCGGCGGAGCTGAAAGCTTTTTTGGTAAAAAGAAAGGTATAGATGAAAAGCTTTCATATTACACTGCAATATTAGCAATTACTTTTTTTGTGCTGTCTATTTTAATGATAGTATTTTTGCGATAATCTAAAACTTATTATTGGTAATTCTGGAGGCGAATAGTTGATGGAGAATTTAATAATATGGGCCCCTGTAATGGGGGTTGTAGCCCTAGCTTATGCCTTTATACTTGCTGCACGGGTAAGTAAGAGCCCTGCTGGCGATGATCGCATGAGGGAGATTTCCGATGCGATTCACGAAGGTGCTATGGCGTTTCTTACTCGAGAGTATAAGATTCTCGTAATTTTTGTAATTGTGATGTTTATACTCATAGGTTTACTTATAAACTGGCCGACTGCAATTAGTTACATAACAGGTTCTGTTGCTTCAGTTTTGGCTGGTTATATAGGGATGAATGTGGCCACAAAAGCCAATGTCCGCACAGCTAATGCTGCTAAAGAAAGCCAAAACAAGGCTCTTTCCATAGCTTTTTCTGGTGGGGCTGTTATGGGTATGTCTGTAGTTGGTCTTGGTTTATTAGGATTAGGCGTGCTTTATTTTGCTTTTGGAAATCCAGCAGATGTCAAGAGCTTTGATGTTATCAATGGTTTTGCCCTTGGAGCCAGTTCAATTGCGCTTTTTGCCAGAGTTGGCGGTGGAATATACACGAAAGCTGCTGACGTAGGAGCTGACTTGGTTGGCAAGGTAGAAGCCGGCATCCCGGAAGATGACCCCAGAAACCCTGCTGTCATCGCAGATAATGTAGGTGATAATGTAGGCGACGTAGCAGGTATGGGTGCAGACCTTTTTGAGTCTTATGTAGGTTCCATTATTTCAGGTATGGCTATAGGCGCTGCTGCAGTATCTACCACAACAGGACAAGCATATGGCTTAAAAGGCGTAATCTTCCCCATGCTTTTAGCTGCTGTAGGTATATTGAGCTCTATATTGGGTTCCCTTTTCGTAAAAACAGGTGAAGGTGCAGACCCGCAAAAAGCTTTATCAAACGGGACTTTTGCTAGTGGAATTTTAGTTATAATTGCTACATTCTTTTTAAGCAGGTCATTATTAGGCGAATTAGGTGTATTTTATGCCAGCGCTTCTGGCATTATTGTTGGGATAATTATCGGTATGATTACCGAATACTATACATCATCAGAGAAGGCACCGGTAAAAGGTATTGCTGAAGCTTCTAAGACAGGTGCGGCTACAAATATAATTTCGGGTCTTGCTGTTGGTATGAGGAGTACAGCGCTCCCGGTTTTACTTATTGCAATTGCAATAGTATTAGCTTATAAATTTGCAGGCCTTTATGGTATTGCTCTTGCTGCAGTTGGCATGCTTTCAACAACTGGCATGACTGTAGCTGTGGATGCCTATGGCCCGATTGCCGATAATGCAGGTGGTATTGCAGAAATGGCAGAACTTCCAGAGAGTGTAAGAGAAATAACAGATAAGTTAGATTCAGTTGGCAACACCACAGCAGCTATTGGCAAAGGTTTTGCGATAGGTTCAGCAGCACTTACTGCTCTTGCTCTTTTCTCTGCTTACACGACAGCAGTTGGCCTATCTGAAGGCATAAACATTCTAAAGGCAGATGTTATCATGGGGCTTTTAATTGGCGGTATGCTTCCATATCTATTTTCAGCTATGACTATGGAGGCTGTAGGCAAGGCAGCATTTCAGATGATTGAAGAAGTAAGGCGACAGTTTAAGGAAATTCCAGGTATTATGGAAGAAAAGGCAAAACCTGATTATGCCAGATGTGTCGATATTAGCACAGCTGCTGCGTTAAAAGAAATGATATTACCAGGAATACTTGCTATTGTTGCACCTCTTGCTATTGGTTTGATTTTTGGCAAGGAAGCATTAGGCGGATTATTAGCTGGAGCACTTGTAACTGGTGTTATGATGGCAATACAGATGTCAAACTCAGGTGGTGCATGGGACAACGCCAAGAAATATATAGAGTCTGGTAATTTAGGAGGAAAAGGAACTCCCACACATGCGGCTGCAGTGGTTGGAGATACCGTAGGAGATCCATTTAAAGATACGTCAGGGCCATCTCTTAACATACTTATTAAGCTTATGACTATAGTGGCACTGGTTTTTGCTCCGCTGTTTATGTAGTAAATATCAAGAGCTTCTGCCTTTAAGGTGGAGGCTCTTTTAGATTTATTACTTGCTTGTAAATGTTGAAAAAAATGGGTAAAATAATGATGAGCAAACAAAACATGTGAATAGGAGGCAACTAATGCCATTTCAAGAGCAATTATTGGATTTTATGCGAGAAAAGGCTTATAAACCTTTAACACAAGCTGAACTTGTTTCATCACTAAATCTAGAACAAGGCGAAGTCGTAATGTTGGCGAAAGCTCTAGATTATATGGAAAAAGAGGGACTTGTTGTAAAGAATAGACGTGGGCGCTATGGTGTGCCGGAAAAAATGAATCTGGTTGTAGGTCGTATCGAAGGGCATGCCAAGGGCTATGCATTTTTATTACCTGATGACCCGAATATCGAAGATATATATATAAATCATTCGGATTTAAATGGTGCCATGCACGGTGATCGCGTTATGGTGCGGCCAAAAACAAAAGGTAGGCAGGAAGGCAAAACCGAGGGAGAGGTTTTGCGCATTTTAAAAAGAGCTTATAATAAGGTTGTTGGAACTATTGAGAAGGATAGATATTTTTCTTTTGTGATACCTGATGACAAAAGATTTTACTATGATATTTTTATCCCAAAAGAAAATGATGGCAATGCATTGACAGGTCAAAAAGTAGTAGTAGAAATCACAAAGTGGCCAGAAAAAAGGCGGAATCCGGAAGGAAGGGTTATAGAGATTCTAGGTTTTAAAGATGAGCCTGGAATAGATATTTTGTCAATAATTAAAAAATATGATCTTCCTATGGAGTTCCCTGTCAAGGTAATAAATCAGTTAGAGCAGATACCAGATAGTGTTCTACCATCTGATTTAGAGGGAAGGGCTGACTTTAGAGGGAATAACAAGATATTTACCATAGATGGGGAAGACGCAAAAGACCTGGATGATGCAGTCTCAATACAGAAAACAGATAGTGGCTATAGACTTGGGGTGCATATAGCTGATGTCAGCTATTATGTTAAGGAAAAAAGTCCTATTGATGTGGAAGCACTAAAGCGCGGCTGTAGTGTATATTTAGTTGATAGGGTAATACCTATGCTTCCACCAAAAATCTCAAATGGAATATGTAGTCTAAACCCCAGGCAAGACAGGCTGACCATGAGTGTGATAATAGATTTTGATGAGAATGCAAAAGTCAGTAGTTATGAGATAACACCCGGCATAATCAAGACCTGTGAGAGAATGACTTATACTCAAGTAAACAAGATCCTCGAAGATGAAGACAGAGAAACAATGAAGCGTTATGATTACCTTGTAGAAGACTTTAGGTTGATGGAAGAATTAGCTATGAAATTATCGAAAAATCGGTTCTCAAGAGGGAGTATAGACTTTAATATAGAAGAGGCTAAAGTCATACTTGATGATGGGGGTAGGCCCATAGATATAGTAAAAGAAGAGAGGCGCATAGCTAACAGAATAATCGAAGAATTTATGTTGATAGCCAATGAGGTTATAGCTGAACACGTGTATTGGCTTAAACTACCATTTGTATACAGAATTCATGAAGTACCTGAAGAAGAGAAGATGTTTGCATTAAGGGAGTTTCTCCACAACTTGGGGTACAAAGTAAAGGGAATAAGAAATATCAAACCAAAAACCCTTCAACAAATCCTTGAAAAGGCAAAGGGGCAGCCGGAAGAAAGGCTTATTAATACTGTGCTACTAAGATCATTGAAGCGGGCACGTTATAGCGAGCAAAATGTTGGGCATTTTGGTCTGGCGGCAAACTATTATGCACATTTTACTGCGCCAATAAGGAGATATCCAGACCTAATGATTCACAGGATAATCAGAGAACACCTTGGTCAAAAGCTGGATATTAGGCGCCAAGATAAATTAAACAAAAAAATGGCTAATATAGCAAAGATCTCTTCAGAAAGGGAGCGAATAGCTGAAGAAGCTGAGCGTGAAACAGTTGATCTTAAAATAGCTGAATACATGTCACACAGGATTGGAAATGTATATGATGGTATAATATCCAGTATAACTCAGTTTGGCATGTTTGTTGAGCTTGAGAATACTGTAGAAGGTCTAGTTCATGTAAGCAATATGGAAGATGATTTTTATCACTTTGATGAAAAAAACTTATTGTTGCGAGGAGAGCGCACAAAAAGAGTTTTTTCAATAGGCAAAAAAGTCAAGGTAAAAGTAACAGGTGTAAGCATTGCTGATGGCAGCATTGATTTTACCTTAGTCGATTGATATGAAAACAATTTGCGAGATAATATAAATCAAAAACATAGAGGGGGTTTTAGGGATGGAGAAGGAGACCCGAGATCTTGTTACAAACAGAAAAGCAAGACACGATTATCATATTTTGGAAACATATGAAGCGGGTATAGCGCTTTCTGGAACTGAAGTAAAGTCCTTAAGGCAAGGTAGAGGTAACCTAAAAGATAGTTTTGCAAGAATTGAAAATGGCGAAATATTATTGTACGACATGCATATCAGCCCATATGAAAAAGGGAATATTTATAACAAAGACCCTCTTCGGCCCCGTAAGCTTCTAATGCATCGCAGGGAAATAGACCGACTTTACGGGCAAGTAAAAGAAAAGGGTCTAACTCTAATTCCGCTCAGGGCTTATATAAATGAAAGAGGATTTGTCAAGATAGAGCTTGCATTAGCTAAAGGCAAGACACGATATGACAAAAGGGAGGCCATAAAGGAAAGAGACGCAAAAAGAGAAATGAAGGAAGCGCGGGGACGGTTCTCTTGTTTCCTTAAAGATCAATTTGTCCCCGTGCTTCCTTCATTTCTCTTTTTGCGTCTCTTTCCTTTATAGCCTCCCTTTTGTCATATCGTGTTTTGCCTTTAGCTAATGCAAGCTCTATCTTGACAAATCCTCTTTCATTTATATAAGCCCTGAGCGGAATTAGAGTTAGACCCTTTTC
>DUTQ01000177.1 GCA_012841995.1 Thermoanaerobacterales bacterium
CAAGGGAGAAATAACAGGAGATGGCACGGCACACATGAAACTCACGCCAGGAACGATGAAATACAACCTGGGTAAAACTGATAGCATGGCCGTAAATTTACTGGGACCGGAAGTGTTTATGAATACTTTTAAAATGATGGAAGATCTGGAAGAAGCCTTATCTAGCAATAACACAGAACTAATTTCGGGGGATATACTCAAACAGGTAGATGAAAACCTCCAAGAGGTTTTAAAATATCGCTCACAAGTAGGTGCACGAAGTAACCGACTTGAAGCTACGTTGACTCGGCTTGGAGCAAATGAGGTAGACTATAAAGCTTTACTCTCAAATACCGAAGATGCGGATTTGGCCAAAGTCATTACTGAACTTAAAATGGAAGAGAGCATATACCGCGCCTCTCTGGCAGTAGGTGCGCGCATAATCATGCCAAATCTTACGGATTTTCTGAGGTAAAAGGCAATGACATTGATATATGACCTTGATATAAACTTTGCATTTGGGCAAATCGGCATAAATACATACAAGGGATATTTAGATCCTGATATGAATATCCAGGGCCGCTTTAAGCTGAAAAAGACAGACCCTGATATTTCGATTTCCTCAACACAGCCTCAAATAATTGATATCGACTTATCACAGTGTCGTGCAGAGATTGGTAGCCCTTCTCCTGATACGGCAGCTCGTATGTGGCATGATGATGCAAAACAATATGTCTTAAACTACATAGGGCAAAAAGCCGCAGGGGGAGATGCTTTGGGGGCTATAGAACGGGGCGTATCCATAGCAGATATCGTCTCTGCTGAAAGCTTTCCTGACCCGCCGGAGTTCAATGTAGATCTGGTTCCCAAGTCAAGACCTAAAATCACTTTTGAGACAGGGCATGTAAAACAATCAGCGCAATATGGCCAAATTCAGGTCGACCTTGAAGGAGAAGCCTTGACCTTCTGCTATGAAAGAGCACATGTAAACATATTTATGAAAAAAAATCCGTATATAGATATCAAAGCAGTGCCAAAGGGGAAGAACATAGATAAAATAGTTTAGGAGTTTTAAAAAAATGAAAGTAAAAACACGTTTTGGCGAAATTGATATTAAAGATGAAAAAATTATCAGATTTATCAACGGCATCATGGGGTTTGAAGACCATAAAAAATATATATTGCTGGATCACCCGGGTACAGATGTGATAAAATGGCTTCAATCTATTGAAGATCCCAACATAACGCTGCCTGTAGTGAATCCAGGTTATTTTTTTCAAGACTATAGCCCTAAAATTAATGAAGAGGATCTTTTGAAACTAAAAATAGATTCTTGTGAAAAAGCAGTTATACTTTGTATTATTACAGTACCAAAGCAAACAAAGAAAGCAACAATAAATCTAAAGGCCCCTATAGTCATAAACTCTGCTTGCCAATTAGCTGACCAGCTTATTGCTGAAAACGATGATTACCAGATACGACAACCGTTAAATCCCACGATAGGCGGTGCAAAACTTGCTAATTCTAACTAGAAAGACAGGAGAGGGCCTGATAATTGGGAAAGATGTCATTGTAAAAGTATTTGAAATTGAAGGTGATAGAGTAAAGATCGGCATCGAGGCCCCAAAGGAACTAAAGATCTTGAGATTAGAGCTTTATCAAGAGGTTAGCGGAGAAAATAAAAAAGCTATAGATGTTTCAGAAGACATGATAGATGAGTTTTTTAAGGAATTATAGCCTACATCAGATAAATTAAACATTATCTTATGTAGGCTAGTCTATTTTTAGACATATAGCTAATTTTCTTGAATGAGTTTTTGTGCTCTATCGTGTTGATTTGGGAAAAGATTATCTGGAACATATTCCTTACCTAATTTATTCGATACTATATACCTAGCGCATTCAGATGGATCATCCAAACAGTAACTCTTTTTAAACATCTCCGCCGTCGAAGGCATGTCAGCCATTGTATCATTAAAAAACGGGCAACCTTTTAAATTTTTACATTTCATGTTTTACCCCTCCCAATATTTTTGCTTATTGATAATCGTATCTAATTATACCATAAAAAAATAAAATCTGCATAATCTGTGTTTGAACACATAAATATAGCAGAAATATACAAATAAATTTTCAGAAAGCAGGAAAAAATCAAAATAATATCGAATATTATAACTATACATAAAATAAAGAGAGGGAGTGTGGGTGTGTGAAAAAACAATCCAATAGTAGTATTATTAGA
>DUTQ01000178.1 GCA_012841995.1 Thermoanaerobacterales bacterium
AGTTTAATCGTTTCATAACAGGTATAGAGATTCACCCAGGGGCCAAAATAGGCAAGGGATTTTTTATAGATCATGGTATGGGTGTGGTGATTGGTGAAACCGCTGAAGTTGGTGATAATGTTACTTTGTACCAGGGAGTAACATTAGGTGGCACAGGCAAAGAAAAGGGGAAAAGGCATCCAACATTAGGCAATAATATTGTGGTAGGTTCTGGTGCTAAAATCCTGGGGCCTCTTAAAATTGGTGATAACTCTAAAATTGGAGCAGGTGCAGTAGTGTTAAAAGACATACCTGCTAATTCAACAGTAGTGGGTATTCCTGGCAAGGCTGTAGTGAGAAAAAAGGTAAACTTTTCCGAAACTGATTTTACAAAAGTAGATCTAAATCATCATATGTTACCTGATCCGGTTGCTGATATGCTGCGCTCATTGCAGAAAAAATTAGAGGAACAAGATGCACGCATTGCTCTTTTAGAAGGAGGTCAAAACAATGCTAATATACAACACTTTAACGAGGAAAAAAGAAGAGTTTGTTCCACTAAAAGAAGGTAGAGTAACTATCTATACATGTGGGCCCACTGTATATGATTATTTCCATGTAGGGAATGCCAGGGTTTTTATTACCTTTGATATGATCAGAAAATATCTCCAGTTTAAAGGATATGATGTAACTTTTGTTCAGAACTTTACAGATATTGATGATAAGATGATTAAAAGGGCTAATGAAGAAGGCGTGAGTGTAAAAGAATTAGGTGATAGGTTTATAGAAGAATACTTTGCCGATGCTGCTGCACTTGGGATACAGAGAGCAGATTTTCATCCAAGAGCTACTTCTCATATTGATGAAATAATAAAACTCATTAAAACTCTTGAAGATAAAGGTTATGCTTATGAGGTAGATGGAGATGTTTACTATGCTACAAGAAAATTCAAAGAATATGGCAAGCTTTCACACCAACATCTAGATGAACTTGAAGCTGGGGCGCGTATAGCCCCTGGTGAAAAGAAAAAGGACCCAATGGATTTTGCTCTTTGGAAGGCAAAAAAACCGAATGAACCGGCATGGCAAAGCCCTTGGGGAGAAGGCCGTCCAGGCTGGCATATCGAATGTTCGGCAATGTCAATGAAATATCTCGGAGAAACTATTGACATACACGGGGGAGGTCCAGATCTTATATTTCCACATCATGAGAATGAAATAGCACAAAGCGAGGCTGCCACAGGAAAACCCTTTGCAAGATTTTTTATGCATGTTGGATATTTAAATATAAACAACCAGAAGATGTCGAAATCGCTAGGTAATTTCTTTACTGTGAGAGATATTTTGAAAGATTACAATCCAGAAGTTTTAAGGTTTTTTATGCTCTCTTCACATTACAGAAGCCCGATAAATTTCAGTAGGAAAATGATGGATCAAGCGAAAAGCTCCATGGAGAGGTTTTATAATGCCCTCTATAACATGGAGTATTTGGAAGAAATCGCAGATGAAAAGCCTCTTTCTCAAAAAGAGGAAAACTATAAAAACGAGCAGCAACGAAACAGCAAAAGATTCATTCAAGCGATGGACGATGACTTTAATACGGCTGATGCTATTTCTGCTCTTTTTGATATAGTAAGGGCGTTTAATACTGATGTGAATGAAGATTTTTCAAAACAAACCATATGTTTTACAAAAGATCTGTTACTTTCACTTGGCCAGGTACTGGGCCTTTTTAGGGAATTTGCAGATAAATCCATGCTTGATGAAGAAATAGAGCAAAAGATAAAAGAGCGTCAAGAGGCTAGGCAGGCAAGAAACTTTGAGCTGGCAGATAAGATAAGAGATGAACTTATGAAGAAAGGCATAGTCCTAGAGGATACAAGCACAGGCGTTAGGTGGAAGCGCAAGTGAAGTTGGAAACAAACTAGGAGTGGTAACTTTTATGGATAAAAAGTTAGATGTTGACGTTGATTCCCTTTCATCATTAGCTTTAGCATTTGTAGGAGATGCAGTTTTTAGCCTTTTCATACGGACTATGTTAATAAAAGAGGGTAAAAAAGTAAAAGACCTTCACAAAGAGGCAGTACACTTTGTGAAGGCTTCAGCTCAAGCGAATATCATAAGAGAGCTTGAAACATATCTTACACAAAAAGAACGAGATATTGTAAGACGTGCTCGCAATGCAAAGGTAAATACAGTGCCTAAAAACGCAGATGTTATTGATTACCATTATAGCACAGGGTTTGAGGCTTTGCTTGGATACTTGTATCTTTCCGGGCATAATGAGAGGTTAAATAAGATCCTCGCTGCCTCATTTAAGCTTGCCTTACCATCTCATCTTACCGGATAGCGGCCACAGCTGAATTTACCTTCAGGGCAATAACCTGTAGCTTCACACGGAGCTCCGGCCTTTTTGAAAAGGCTTGGAGCAATTTTTTTAACTTCTGCAAGCATCAGATTGGCAAGCTGTCTTATTTCACTTTGGGCCCTTGTACAACACCGTAAATTGAAGAAATTATACAGACTCCTTACATTCATAGTCATCACAATGCGTGTTTGAGTTCCCATGGGCAGTATATAGCGGGCATCTTCCTGTGCAACGCCCATTTTGACAAGATTTATGTAGTGTTTTTTGCAAGATTCAAGACCGTTTATATATTCAAGAATAGCATGGGGATTTTTTGAAATGGTAATAGGTAATGTGGCATAAAACTTGCTATTTATATAATTTTTACAGGTTTTGACAAATATATCAAAAAAATCACCAATGCTATTGCAAACTTCTGCCAGCCGATCTTGGTCATAAAGGGACTCGGAAAAATCCAAGTTAGAATATATTGTCTTAACAAAATCAATAACAGCATCGTTTTGTATTAATATTTTATCTTCAACTTGAGTAGTATTAAAAGAAAAACTATTTATAGCGGGCTTTACAGCAGTCGGGAAAGATATAATAGGTTTTGGAGATTTTTTTATTATGCCACAGATTTCAAACACGCCGCGTAAATAAGCAGGCATTACTATATTTGGGATATCTTCCGGCAGTTTTCCATGGATTTTATATTCTCTAGCAAGACTGTTATAAGGTGTGCTGGTTATTTTATTGGCCTTTGATGCAAAAATTGCTCCTTCTAAAAAACATATATCTTCTAGTGATGGTGCAGATGTAATTTGTGAATCTGTAACTTCCGCGTCAAATGGATTATTATATCTCAAGCTTTGTACAGAATAGGAAGCTATCCTATGGCGTGTAATTTGAGCTAAAAGGCTCCTGCTTACACCGTCAATTGCAAATGTAAAGCTTACATGTTCTGTTGGAGACATATGACCCATGTCTGTAAGTCTTTGAATAAAAGAATCCGCCTTGGCTGATGTAAAGTTATCCAATATTTCTGCTGCACTTATTTTAGAGTAGCACAGACGTGCTGCTGCTGCAACGAGTTTTTCCGGTTCAGGAGTATGTGATAAAACGGTGACCTTCATAAACCGACCTCCTTGACTTTTTTGGAAAATTAAAATATTATTGGTACAAACCTTTTTGATTATTATACCATATTTTCATAGGCTTTTTTAAGAGTAATACCTGACTTTGGTGTAGAAACACTTATGAGATGGCGGCAAACGTTTCCTTTGGGAAAGATGCCGTTATCTTTACTGGCGTTATTTTCCACACCGGACGATAATTATAATAAATGCGATTGATTAAAGTGAGCACCGTTTCATAAGATAAGGGGTGCTATTCTCTTATTTGTTGATTTTTTTTAGCTGGAGAGTGATAGATATCAGTACACAGCAGTTTAAGATAGAAGGGCGAAATGCAGTTATAGAGGCGATAAGAGCAGGGCACGATATAAGTAAGATATTGGTTAAAAAAGGTGAACGCCACGGAACAATTTTTGAAATTATAAAGATGGCAAAACAAGCGGGTATTTGTCTACAAGAAATCGATGGCAAGGCTTTTGAGAATGTGGCCGAGACCCGGGGACATCAGGGAGTTATTGCCATAGCTGCACCTGTTGAATACGTGAGTGTAGAAGACATTTTAAGACAAGCAGATATTAAAAATGAAGATCCCTTGATTTATGTACTAAATGAGATAGAAGATCCTCAAAACCTAGGCAGCATTTTGCGCACAGCAGAATGTTTTGGAGTTCATGGAGTGATTATCCCAAAACACAGGGCATGTGGCATAACATCTACTGTAATGAAGGTTTCGGCGGGGGCTGTTTCACATGTTAATGTTTCAAGGGTTACAAACATTGCCTCTACCCTTGATGAATTAAAGCAGAAGGGTTTATGGGTTATGGGTGCTGATAGCCAAGGACAAGATTGTTTTAAAACCGATTTAACAGGGCCTGTGGCTCTTGTTATAGGTGGAGAGGATAAGGGGCTTGGAAGGCTTGTCAGGCAGAAGTGCGATCTATTAGTAAGGATTCCAATGAGGGGCTGCATTAATTCATTAAATGCTGCAGTAGCAGCAGCAATACTGGGATATGAAATCACAAGACAGAGGGTTAATCTGACATGACGAAGGAGTTCCTCTTGGTCGATGGATACAATATAATTAATGCCTGGCCCCACCTTAATGAGGCAAAAAACATAAGCCTTGAGATAGCACGCGAGAAGTTGATTGAGATAATGGCAGACTATGCAGCACAAGCAGGAGTTGCAGTTATTGTTGTCTTTGATGCACATCAGGTTGAAACAACCCGACGCTATAATTATATCAAAGATGGCGTAAAGGTAGTTTTTACTAAACAAGGAGAAACAGCAGACCATTTCATTGAAAAGGTTGCAGATGCCATGGGTCGAGAGGAGAAAGTTGTAGTAGCTACATCAGATTGGATTGAGCAGCAAATCGTGATGGGAAGAGGAGCAACCCGGATTTCCGCAAGGGAATTATTGATAGAAGTTGAGAATATGACTGAAAAGCGCAGAGTGTTCCAAAAAAGACGCAAGCAAAAAAGAGAAACCCTTGAGGATATTATAGATCCCATAACAAAGGAAATGTTAAGGAAACGCATTATAGACGACAATTATGACGACAATTATAATGATAAGGGCCATAAGGCTTGACTACTTTTTATTATATAGGATATAATTAGTTTGTGAG
>DUTQ01000179.1 GCA_012841995.1 Thermoanaerobacterales bacterium
CCGTAATATACGTAAATGATGTCATCTTTTTCACAGGCTCCACAGCTGAATACTACATTTGGCACAAGCCCGTTTAATTCCCAATCCAATTCTGGTTCTAGGATTGGTTCCTCTTGCCTTGCGAGTATTTTTTCAGGGTTTTTAAAGTCCAGTAATGCAGCACCGAGACGGTAAACATGGTCTTCATCTACTCCGTGGTAGATCATGAGCCAGCCGTCGTCAATCTTCAATGGAGGTCCTGCAATTCCTATTTTTTTGGAATCCCATGAGTTTGGCTTTGGAGCCATAATCATTTTATGATTATGCCATGTTTTTAAATCTTCGGAATAGGCTATCCAGATATTTGGATGCCTTCGATGAAAGAGTACGTATTTCCCACCTACTTTTTCAGGCAGCAGGGCTGCATCTTTGTTTGGTTCATCAAGCACTATTTGACGATTGCCCCAGTTTTTAAGGTCTTTAGATCTTACCATGCTAATCCTAATATCTTCCCAACTTCTCCCGCCAAATCCGGTGTAGAGCATAAAATAAGTATCATCGATTTTAGTTATCCTCGGATCTTCCACTCCCCAGGCCTCTTGCGCGGTTTTACCTATCAATACTGGATTGTCTGACCTCTTAAAGGAAATGCCATCATCACTTACTGCATAACCTATGGATGACACGAATTTATATCGTTCTTCCGGCTTTTCTGTATCGAGTTTGAATTCATTGTTTGAAGCTCTGTAAAACAGGTGAAATTTGCCATTTTCATATAAAGCGGCACAGTTGAATACACCCTTGCTTTCCCATTCATTATTTGGATTTGGTGTAAGCACAGGCTTTTCTATTGCTCTTTTGAGTTTAAACATGACGCTATCCTCCTTTACATTATTTGTATTTTGTTATTTCAAGATATGATTATGGAATTTTGCTCCATGCCTGTTGCAATCTCGAGTGCTCTTTTGGCATCATATAATGTCACGTCAGGGGCTTGTTTTTTATTTTCTACGGCATCGGCAAGATCTCTGACAGCGGTTATTACACTTGTCCTATAGACGTCCCAGCGGTTTTGTTTTAATGTAAATTCAAAGATTGTCCGGGATGTTGCATGAAATTCCTTACCCTTTGCCGCAAAAAAGGTGTTGCCTTTGTATAGCTCAATCTTTTTTTCAGAAAACAATACATCTATTTCAGGAAGGAAATTTTGTGAATCTCTTAAGACTTCACCTTTTACGAAAGCTTCAATATCAGAGTTCACAAGGCAATCGATGGTCAGTTTTTCGGGGATCCAGCCACTTACTTTTGCGTAGGCCCGTTCAAAAATAAAATCAAAGGTGGTCTTTTCAAATGGCTCCGGTTTTGTGAAGCCATGGTAATAGTTTACTATTTCATCATCATTGTGTATAGCCAATCCTGTTATCCTATCTATCAAATCGTGATTTTTCCTTCTTACATTAACAGCTTGGACCTTATCAGGAGGCCCTATGAGCCAGTTTACCAGGTCAAAGAAATGCACCCCATGTTCTACCCATATTCCGCCACTTTTGGAGTAATCCCAAAACCAATGATGTGGGGGCATATGGTCATCATGTGCATAGTTTTCTAAGGCCGCCCTTTCCAAAGTCCCAAATATTTTTTCATCACAAAATCTCTTTATTATGAAGTAAAGGGGATTTCTTCTCATAACATAATCTATGGTAGTTTTGAGTTTGTTTTGTTTTGCAATATCTATGAGCTCTTGGATTTGCTCAGGCCTTAATGCCCCGGGTTTTTCAAAAAATACGTGTTTTCCCTCAAGTAGAGCCTTTTTTCCGATACTTGCGTGAAGGTATGGCGGTGTGGCAATTATTACGATATCTACATCCTTATCTTTTATCAGGTCCTCAGGATTTTGGTATATATTTTTTACATTAAATTTTTTGCCAAATGCTAGGGCTTTTTCTTTTTTTATGTCACAAGCTGCCGAAATCTTTAAATTAAAGTCCTTCCTTTCAATAACAGTTTGTGCATTTAGGTTTGAGAACCATCCGAGGCCGATCACTCCTAAATTTATTGTCATAATTATTAATCGCCTCCTTTACTATAAAAACAGTATATCATATATGAAATATTCAAACACAGCCTATATAGTATATGTAAAAATAAAACCTTTAAACCAAGTTGTAGTGCAGCGAATAAATTACGATTATATTAAAATTAATTTATTTATACTTAAAAAAATAGCAAAAAAAGAAGGACTTTTTACATAAAAGTAGAATATATTAAACAAATACAAAAAATCAGAACAAAACATCAAGGAGAGTGCATAATGAATAAGATAAAGATTATGTTTGAGAGAGGTGGGGAACTGACGGTGGATTTAAATGACCGTGCACCGGAAACGGTCAAAAGGGTTCTGGAAATCCTTCCGCTTACATCTACTGTTATGCATACAAGATGGTGTGGCAGAGAAGTAAGCATGGGTATATCCACTCGCAAATTTCCACCTTTAGAGAACCATACAAATATCGTAAGTAAATTTGATGTGACTTATTGGAGAAACTGGGAAGATCCCAGGGCGATGCCCGAATCGCCGGCTGCGGAAGCTATAGCCTTATATTATGGCCCTGAACTTTTGCGCTATCATGACGGATTAATTCGGGTAAATGTCATTGGCAGGGTGAGATGGGAACAAGAGGAACTTCTTGAGGAGATCGGAGAGAGAATTTGGAAGAGGGGAGTTGAAGAAGTAAGGGTAGAGAGGATCTAGCAAACTATAGCAAAAAATCTACGTCAGAAATAAAGATAAAGGCACTTATTTAATTTGGGTTATCCTTATACAACTACAGCAAAGGGCAGGGAAATCTTGACAGAGATTGACAAGCGTGTTATTATTAATACTGAAAACTATAAAAACTGAACTATAATCTTCGGGGCAGGGTGAAATTCCCGACCGGCGGTAATATGGTTTAACCATTAGCCCGCGAGCTTAAAGGTATAGAGCGATTTAGCTAAATAATTTCTTATTAGC
>DUTQ01000180.1 GCA_012841995.1 Thermoanaerobacterales bacterium
CTTATAAATATATTATTAATAAATGATATTAAAGTTGAAACTTGCATTAAGTTAGGTAAAGTAAAATTAAAAAGCTTCCAGTTTTTTCACTGGAAGCTTTTCGGGCGAGCAAAGCTCGCTCTGATTTTGCAAGCTAAAGCTCTATTCAAGTAAGACCATTGTCTAATAACAGGCAGGCATAGAGGTCTGCCCTATTTTGGACTAAATATTTTGGAACCGTCCCTAAAAATTCATTATCTTGGAGGAAGTTCCTGTGGTTCACCACAGCGCTCTAATAGAGCCAACCACCTATCATCAATTTCCTTTTGAATTCGCTTTATCATGTGCTCATTTCCCGGGGTAAACAGATGGCGAAATCTCCCTTGTGGCTTTAAAAACTCTTCAATCGGAACATACTTTTTCGGCTTGTGGTTTAATATCCACTTACCGTCTTCCACTTCGTAAATAGGCCAAAAACGGGTCTCAACGGCAATTTTGCACAACTCCACAATATCAGGCGTATTATACCTCCACCCTCTCGGGCAAGGAGAAAGCATATTTATAAAGGCTGGCCCTTCAACATCAAACGCCTTTTTTGCCTTTTTGTGGACATCCTGCCAATTGCTTATTGAAGCCTGTGCCGCATAAGGTATATTATGTGCGGCCATAATGGCTGTAAGATCTTTTCTTGGCTGCTGTTTTCCCGGTACAACTTTTCCCGCAGGGCTTGTAGTAGTATCTGCACCCATAGGAGTAGCACTTGAACGCTGAATGCCAGTATTCATGTAAGCTCCATTATCAAGGCAAACATAAACCATATTATGCCCTCTTTCCATTGCACCAGAGAGAGACTGCAAACCGATGTCATATGTTCCACCATCACCGCCAAATGCTACAAACTTAAAATCATCCTTTAATTTTCCCTGTTTTTTCAAAGACCTGTAAGCTGCTTCTACCCCACTCAATGTTGCGCCGGCGTTTTCAAAGGCATTGTGTATAAACGAGCAATTCCACGCTGTATATGGATAAATGGTAGTAGCTACTTCCAAGCAGCCTGTAGCACATCCCACAACAACATTATCATCTTCTGCCGCATTTAAAATCATTCTTGTAGAAATGCCGTGGCCACAGCCTGCACAAAGCCTATGACCTCCTGCAAGTCTTTCCGGAACCTTTGAAAGCTGTTTTAATGTAGCCATTTTGCACCTCCTATTCTCTAAGTCCTAAATAGTTTACAACTTTATCTGTCTTGCCGGATTTCACAATTTCATCTAGCTCATTAAATACCTGCTCTACATCCTCTAATCGCAAGTCTCGTCCACCTAAACCATAAACATAGTTTATAACCTTTATATCGTTTTTCAGGTCATAAAGGGCAGCTCTCACATCAGCAAACATGGGGCCTCCCAATGTTGAAAAGGTCTCGGCCCTATCTAAAACAGCTACAGCCTTTACACCCTTTAAAGCAGTAGAAATCTCCTCAAATGGAAAAGGTCTGAATGCTCTAGGCTTTAGAACTCCAACCTTCATGCCTTTTGCCCTAAGCTCGTCTACCACACCCTTGGCACTGCCTGCAGCCGAATTGAGCAGTACAACTGCCATATCGGCATCATCCAGTTTATAAGTTTCTATCAGGCCATAAGGTCTGCCTGAAACTTTCTCAAACTCCTTACCAACATCTTCGATTACTTTTTTTGCGGCTTCCATAGCAGCAACCTGTTGGCGTCGGTGTTCAAAATAAAAGTCATACATATCCAAATTACCCATGGAAATAGGATTCTTTACATCAAGCAAAAACTCTTCAGGGTTGTAAATACCTACAAAGTTTTTAACGGTTTCATCATCAAGCACCTCTAGAATATCAAGAGCATGGCTTGTAATAAAGCCGTCCAGATTTACCATGACAGGTAGTAAAACATCCGGATGTTCTGCAATCCTAACAGCTTGTATCATATTATCATAAGCCTCTTGAGCGTTTTCGGAGAAGAGCTGTATTACTCCTGAATTGGTCAGACCCATGGCATCACTGTGGTCACAGTGGATATTTATAGGGCCACTCAAGGCACGATTTGCTACAGGAAATACTATAGGCAATCTCATAGCTGATGCGATATATACAACTTCAAACATCAGAGCAAGGCCCTGACTTGATGTAGCAGTCATAGTGCGAGCCCCGGCCGAAGCAGCACCTACAGCTGCACTCATTGCACTGTGTTCACTTTCAACAGCAACAAATTCTGTATCAACTTGACCGTTATTTACAAAGTTTGAGAAAAACTGCACGATTTCAGTCTGGGGTGTAATGGGATAAGCTGCAACAACATCTGGGTTTATCTGCTTCATAGCTTGGGCAACAGCTTCATTGCCAGTAAGTGCGACTCTATTATTCATCCTTTTTCGCCTCCTTCTTCTTTAACGGCTGTTGTTCCTCTGTAATCATATCTATAGCATGAGCAGGGCAAACATTGGCACATATCCCACATCCCTTACAATGCTTGTAATCAAATGAATCAAACTTCTCATTTGTAACTATTATTGAAGCATCAGGGCAATATCTCCAGCAAATAAGGCAATGTATACATCTTTCCTCATTCCATACTGGCTTTAGAGTTCTCCAATCTCCGGTTTCATAAGAATTTGAATTACCCGGCTCATATATGTTTCCTGCCTTTGTCAGTTCCTTCCATGGCAGGTCAGAGTTTATGGCTTTGGTTCGCCTCCCCTGACCAAAATTTTTGTTACATGGATTCCCAACACCTGATGTCATTCACTCTTCACCTCCTGATACGCCCTCTTTATTGCTTCAAGATTTCCTTCTATCACTTCAGGCTTAGACTTAAATTTCTTTGAAAGCTGACCTCTTACTTTATCAAAAAACTCATCAAATGGCAGTAAGTTTGTGGCCTTCACAAAAGCCCCCATCAACGGGGTATTTGGAATAACCCTGCCAATTGTTTCAAGAGAAATTTGATTTGCATCAACGGTAAATAACTTACCATCGTCAAGACCTAACAATTCCCTTACTTCACTAGGGGTTTTAGTGGTGTTAATAATATAGATGCCATCCTCGCCAACACCCTGTGTAATCTTGGCCTTACCTAAAAGAGTAGCATCAAGAACTATAACTATTTCTGGGTTTACTACATTTGAGTGAATATGGATTTTTTCATCACTAATACGGTTAAACGCAAGGATTGGCGCACCCATCCTCTCGGGGCCGTATTCAGGAAAGCCCTGTACATATTTCCCCATTTCTGCAACCACTTCTGCTAGCATCAAAGCTGCTGTCTTTGCGCCTTGGCCTCCTCGGCCATGCCAGCGTATCTCCAACACTTTTGCCATATTTTGATTTCCTCCTTTCAATTGCCTTTATTTTTAGCCTTGTTTAAAAGGTGATATGCTTATCTACCCTAAAAACAAAGAGCTTAAAATACTCATACTTATATTCTGTCTAAAAAACATAATAATAAAACATAAACCAAATATAGCTTTATACAAAAAAACCTTCGCTGTTTGGCGAAGGAAAAAATCTTCTTCTTTTTGTTCTTTAGACGGCCAATATATACTTTAAAATTAAAAGCATAATTATTCCTGGCACTCCAAAAAACCCAACAACAAGAGCAGTAACAGCGTTTAATGCTAAATGGATTCCCACATAGCCACCTATAAAATTTAAAATAAGTAGAACAATACCACCTATTATTGCGTTATATATAAGCTTTAAAAGAATTTTCAGGGGCATTATCATGATGCGACCTACTAAATATAGAAGAAATAGGCCAAATGCGTAAGCCATGATTGTGATAAAATCTATATGCACTAAAACCACCCCCGTGAAATCTTTTGTATTTGTCTAATTTATTCTATTGCACATCTTAACTGGATATGCCTTGATTTTTAGCCTTGTTTAAAAGATAAATATATTTTCTTTTTGCAGCCTCTTCCAAAAAGATGGCATGGTCTATAAGTTCAGGCTCTGTCACACACTCAAAGTACTGTTGGGCCTTTTGCCATTCTTGATATGACTTTTTAATTTCTTCTTCAAGAGCAAATTCTGGTGTGCTTAAGTTTTCATCATCCTCAAGAAAAAACTTAGACGATGCTTCATAGATAGAACGCAAGAAACCGTCTTTTGCCTCATAAATAGAACGCAAAAAATCTGTTGACATTCGCTTCATCTCCCTGAATAAAATAAGTATTCATTAGAAATTCTATCCAGTTTTAAATATCAATATTCAAAAAGGAGATGTCTAGCGAATTTTAATTTATATGATTATACCATAATTTGATAATAAAACAAATTGTTTTTCCTTAAATCGAATCCGACCATATATTCTCTTAATAAGAAAATTGATATAATAAAATCCAATAATTACCAGATTCGTCACCGATAATTATTGGATTGGCTTTTTGTAAAAAATATCAACATCTTTTTATAATACAAAAGGTGTGATTCGTATTTAGACTATCTTCATTTCCTTTGAGGCCTTGTTTATCGGAACTCCCACACCGTTTTCAATAACCACAATATCCTCTACTCTCATACCAAACTTATCTGGGATATATATTCCCGGTTCAATGCTAAAAGCCATGCCATTTCGAAGCTTTAAGTCATTTCCCTCTCTTATGTATGGCCCTTCGTGGACATCCATTCCTATTCCATGACCTGTCCTATTTATAAAATACTGTCCATATCCGGCCTCTTTTATAATATCCCTTGCCTTTTTATCCACCTCATGAGCAGTTACACCTTCTCTTGCTGCCTTTTCAGCTTCGGTGTTTGCCTTTAAGACAATCTCATAAACCTTTCTCTGTTCACTAGTAGGCTCACCCACAAAAACTGTTCTGGAAATATCAGAGCAATACCCTTTATACTTACACCCAAAATCCAATACCATAACATCTTGTTCCTGAATGATTCTCTTGTCATCATTGTAATGGGGCCTTGAACTGTTTGGCCCTGAAGCAACAATTGTCTCAAATGCCAGTCCTTCCCCGCCAAACTCAATTAGTAATTCTTCAATCTTGTCCTTTATATCTTTTTCTGTAATCCCCGGTCGAATGTGATTTAATATTTCTGTTGCAGTTTTGTCGGCAATTTCAGCTGCCTTTTTCAAATAACCTATTTCTTGTTCATCTTTTATAATGCGGATTTCTTCAAGAATGGGGCTTCCAACGGTAAATTTTACATCTATCACATCCTGAATTTGCAGCATATCAACAGCTCTTATTGCATCATTTACACCTAGTATCATGTTTTCAAGGCCATAAGCCTTATTAGCTTCATTAATAGCTTTTAAAAACCCTTCTCCATCGCCCCAAACAAATATATCAACATCTTCGCCAAGTAATTCTAATGTTTCCTCATAATAAAGCTCGGGACATATGTAGAAAAAGCTCTTGTCCTTTAAAACAACCAAGCCCTTAAACCTTTCATCAGATAATGGGCTTAAACCCGTAAGATAAGCCAAGTCACCACTTGCCCCTATCACTAGTCCATCCATGTTTTTTCCCTGAATAAGCCGTGTTAAATCATCTAACCGCTTTTCAAGTAGCATAATAAATTAACCCCCTTGTATATTTTTTAAATATTAAATTTAAATTTGATTCACTTCATATATTTTGGAAGTGAAATACCCAAAATTCCGAATACTTTGCTGTATATAATTGCTACAACAAGTCTATCTTTACTGACTTTAATTATATAATATAATTCCACCTTAATCCAGTAAGGTTTAACTTTACTAACTTAATTTTTTTATTGAAATTATTTAAAAAACATATTTACAAATTTA
>DUTQ01000181.1 GCA_012841995.1 Thermoanaerobacterales bacterium
AAGTATGTTTCTCTTGGATCAGTATAAAAAAACCGGCAAAACCACATTTGTCTTACCAATGAACAGGAACGACATGGCAGACTTTTTAAACGTATCAAGGCCCTCAATGTCAAGAGAAATGAGTCGCATGAAAGATGAGGGTATTATCGATTTTCACCTGTCTACCATTAAAATCAAGGACATTCAGGCGTTGAGAAGTGCAGCTGAATGAAATAATTTAAATACAATTAAAGTTTGTTGAACTTGACATACTTATCAGCTGATTATAATATGAAATTATTAGCGGATTGACATTTTAGCCATATTTATTTTAAAAAACCCAATCTTATTTATTTGGATAATTTTGTTAAAAACTAAAAAAGGGGGGGAATTTCATGAAAATGCATAAGTTTCTGGTATTGGGGCTAGCTTTGTTGTTGATTATATGCTTTTTAATTGGGTGTGGGCAAGAGACTGAACAACATAAAAAAGAGCAAAAACAAGAGAAAAAGGCCAAAAAGATCAAGGTGGGCTTGGTATACGACATAGATAGCTATGGAGACATTTCTCTTAATGATAGTGCCTACACAGGTTTGAAAAGGGCAGAAAAAGAACTTGGTGTTGAAATTACTGATTTAGAACCATCTGGTGGTGGCGAAGATATAGATCAAATCTTAAGGATTTTAGCAGAAGACGGTTATGATATGATTTTTGGTGTAGGCTGTATATTTGCCGACCATATTCAAAAAGCAGCTGAAGATTTTCCATATGTAAAGTTTGGTTTGGTTGATGGCATTATTGAAGATATAGACAGCAACTCGAATATTTCATGTCTATTATTTAAAGAATATGAAGGCTCATTTTTAGCGGGTGCTGCTGCAGCACTAAAGTCTGAAAATAAAAAAGTAGGCTTCATCGGCGGCATGAAATCACCTCTTATTGAGAAAATTGAATATGGATACTTAGCTGGAGCAAAATACATAAATCCAAAAATAGAAGTATATTCTGACTATATAGGGACCACTGAAGGTGCATTTAAAGATCCAGTAAAAGCAAAAGAATTGGCATTAAAACAAATCGAAGCAGGTGCTGATGTTCTTTATCATGCTTCTGGTGCTTCAGGGGTTGGTATGATTGAAACTGCAACGGAAAATAGGATACTTTCCATTGGTATGGGTTCCGATCAATCTATTAGTGCTATAGACGAACAGAAACGTTACATACTTACTAGCGTGCTCAAGCATGTTGACATTTCTGTATATGATACCATCAGGGCATTTACCGAAGGTCGTTTTGAAGGCGGATACAGGGTTTTTGGCCTTGCAGATGATGGTGTAGGATATGCAGTAAACGAATTTAATGAGTATCTTATTGCTGACATACAGCCACCACTTGATGAATTAAGACATAAAATAATAAATGGAGAAATAAAAGTGCCGTCAAATAAAGCTGAATATGATGAATTTTTAAAAACCCTGAAATAAGTTTCACGGAGTGACTTTTTAAATTAGTTACCCCGTTATTTTATTTAGAAACACCTCACGTGGGAGGAAAAAGTATAATTATTTTTGACGTAATTTATTTTGTTCTAAAAACTGATTCTGAATGAAATGGGAAATATGAAGTATAAATACAAAATAAAGGCCTTGTGCCCGAAAACAAGCAACCACTAGCTAGGCCGGTGGTTGCTTGTTTGATTCACCAATGCTTAGAGATTTGAATAGATTATTAATATATTTTGTTTTTAAAAGGGTGAATTGTATGGCATTAAATTATTTTTGCGTAGATGCAGCATCTCGTTTTTGTCCATGTCAGTTAGCTAAAACAGATAGTTGTCTTATTTGCTCTTTACTGCAAGGTAATGAAGTATGTGATTGTAATTGGCAGGGTGTTTGCATTTATCAGGAATATGTATGGAATAGGAATAAAATACAAAATCGGAGAAAAAGCCTTACAGCAAAAATTGTGGAAAAAGAAATGATTACTAAAGAAATGCTGATTATTAAAGTCTTGATGCCTATTAAAGAAATGATTGCTGAATATGCTCAACCAGGTGCTTATGCGTTTTTAAGGGCAATAGATTCCCCAGAGTATTACGATGTGCCTCTTTGTATAGTAGATGTCAATGAAGAAGCCGCAACATTAGTATTTGCAGTCCGTATTGTTGGGCCTAAAACCAAGTCTTTAGCTGCCCAAAATGATGAGGTTGCAATAAGAGGACCTTATTGGAATGGATTATTCGGGTTGAAGTACATTAAATCAAGTCTAAATAAAAAATGGCTTGTAATAGGAAAGGGCGCAGGCCAGGTGTCATTGATACAGGTAGTCAAAAACCTCTTAAGAGGCAATAACCAGATTTCAATGTTTTTAGATCCTGGTGTGATAAGAATTAATTTGGCAGAAAAACATCTAAATGAACTTGGAATTTCAACTAGTACAGTCAATCTTTATAGCGAAACTGATAGACAGATAATCTATGA
>DUTQ01000182.1 GCA_012841995.1 Thermoanaerobacterales bacterium
CGTATTGATGGCAACAGGTGGTAATATAAAAAAAGCTATGGCAACTACAGATTGAAGTATGGCAGAATAACCATCTATGACCAACCCAGATACAAAATCTCCGGCGAGACATATAACAAGCCATAGAATCCTTTGCTTTGAGGCACCCCAAATGCTGGAAGTCAAAATTACTTCCTGTTCTGGAGTAATACCAGCCAAGCGGTGAATATCTTCAGTATCTTCTTCTTCAATAATTTCAAGGGCATCATCAACAGTTATTATACCTAACATCCGGTGATTTTTATCTACTACCGGAACAGCCAAAAGGGAATACTTGTAAATTACCTTTGCAGCTTCCTCTTGATCACAGCTTACATCCACTGAAATAACATTTTTATGCATTATTTCGCCAACAGTACAATGTCTTGGAGCACTTAATAATTCTCTTAAAGAGAGTACTCCAATTAATTTTTTTGAATTGTCTACTACATAGAGATAGTATATTGTTTCAGCTTCCTGACCAAATTTCCTTACGTCCTCAATGGCTTCATTAATGGTTGCATCTGGAAATAAGTAAACATAATCAGTTGTCATTAGGCCGCCTGCTGTATCATCAGCTAGCCTTAAAAGTGATTTCAATTCTTCATAATAAGATGTTGGAAGCTTTGATATGAGTTTGTCTACTTCCTTATTTGGCAGCTCACGAAGCATCTCAATCAATTCATCTGTTGACATATCTTCAAGTATTCTTAACGCTTCATTTTCTGTCATTTCTTGTAACAAAACGGCCCTATCAGATGGCTCAAATTCTTCAAAAACCTGTACTGCTTTTTTATAATCCATCAAATTCCAAAATAAATTCTTGTTGATGTCTTTTACTTCTAAAAGTATTTCAGCAATATCAGCAGGATGAAGTTTGGCAAAAATATTTCTCACCTCATCTGCTCTTTCTTCTACTATAAGGTGCTTAAGTAGTAATATATCCTTTTTTTTAACCATTTAAGTTCCCTCCTTTTAGGAGGAACAATTTACCATGTAAGCGGTAAAATGTTATCCCTCCTAAATTTTTATTTTTTATTTTCCATTGATGACTAGGGCCAGGGTCCATTTTACCGCCTCCTCATTCATAATTTAGATCGAATCTCTTTTAAATAAAAAAACCCTTCAAGACGAAAGGGCATAAAAAATAAATAATCCCCTCGTCTTCGGTTTTAGCACTGAGCGACTTTGGACAGTATATATACTATCCAGCCGCGTTAGATTTAACCTTAATCCGGTCAAATCTGTTAACCCATTGGTGTCTCTCGACATTTCCGGGCAGCGGCATGTATTCGCACAGGAGCCTCCCCTAACAGGAATTAAACCTGTAAAATATAGCTTGTAACTTTATTTTAATGCCTTTATGGAAAATATGTCAAGAAAAAGATGCCGGAAAAAGCCACGGCATCTAATATTTTTTGCTTATTATTGAATACTTTGTAGTTGGTTTTGCAAATCCTGCTGTATCTGTTCAACTTGATTTTGTGTGTTTTGTACCTGACTTTGGGTATTCTGAACTTGGCTTACCGTCTGCTGTGTACCTTGTTGATTTAGCTGTTGCAGCTGTTTAGTAGATTTATCTAGGAGTTGATTCATTTGATAAAAAACTTGATTCTCTTGAATACTTTGTTTCGCGGAATTCAACGCATCAATTGCCTGTTGAATAGCTTGACTGACCTGAGTATCTGTTTGTTGTTGTTGGTTTTGAGCTTGGGTTTTTAATTGATTTAGCAACTGTTGAAACTGCTGGGGATTTTGAACATTTTGGGCTGCCATATTTTGATTTTCCTTTCTTTGTGATTTTTCGTTTAATTTATTGTCAAGTTCCTGTGAAACCTCAACATCTGTTTTTTTCTCAAGTGAGTATTCATTTAAATCTTTTTTCTTTGCCAAATGCCTCACCTCCAGATTTTTAAACCTCACTCCTTATTTAATATTCCCCGATTTTTTCTTGTTTAACAGATGAATCTTTTTCTTATTGTGTTACACTGTCTATGGATTTACTTAGTTCATCATAAATCTTGCTTTGACTGATACCTTGTTGAGCTGAATTTAACGCTTCTACCGCTTTTTGCAACATATTTATGATGTTGTTTACACTTTCGTCAGACGCCATTAATGCAGATGCCTGCTGTGTCTGAATGTTAGGTGTCTGTTGTTTTACTTTAATTTCAGAAGCCAATGCATATTCTAGATTCTTGTAATTAATACTAGAGTCCAAAAAAGTTGTCCTAAAATCATTTGAGAATTGATTTAGCTGTCCTAAAAGGGTCTTTAAAGAATCGATGATCTTTTGGTTACAATCTAATAATTCTATTCTCTTTTGAGATATTTGTTGTTTTAGTAAACTCGTATTTGCACTTAATACCCATTTTGATAATTGTCCTTGATTAGTTTCCACATCTTGCTCAATCTGTTTTAATACGCTATTAATTTCATTTTTAAAACTTAATACATCATCCTCTATTTGTTTTAATGTATTTGCTAAATCCTGGATCTGCTGTTCGCTTTGTTTTAGGTTGTTGGAAAAATTTTCATTAGAATTAGAAAAAGCAGTAATTAAGGTTTGAATATTATCCAAAGTTGCACCTCCTGAAAAATTACATCTTAATAATATTCTCTCCCTTTATACTGCCTTTTTTTCATCCAATTAATAGTTTTTTTAATCTTAATTTCTGGATACATATGTTATTTGTTCAAAAAATTGTCATTTACCCTATCCTGAAGATAAACCTTAAAAAATTTTCCTTCTGCCGTGTTCTTGTATAAATTATACCCTTTGTCAAGACAAGATGGACAAGCATCAGATGGTATTGTTATGCCAAGGATATCATATCCTAAATCGGCTTTTGATTTAACAGTATTTAAACCAGAGCACTTTGGACAAATAGTAAATTTCTGTGTCTGTGTTTCCATAATGCCATCTGTATCATAATATACTTGTCTAGACCTTGTAATAAAATCATTTTGTTTTCTCAACTTGTACCCTAAATCATCTCTTTTAGTCCATCTGTCATAAATAATTTCACACAGTTTTTTAATATACTCATTTATTTTATCACTTTGCTTTAGTTGTTCGGGGTAATAGTCCGGCTCCCGAACTCCAGAATAGTCAAGACCCGCCATAGCCAAAATTATTCCCAAATTTATATAGGGTAAGGCACCTTCTATTGAATAACCGCCTTCCAAAACAGCTATATCTGGGTTTAATCTATGGTTTAACTCTGCATATCCATGGGCAGTAAAATTCATATTCGTTATCGGGTCTGTGTAGTGATTATCTTGTCCGGCAGAATTAACCAGCAAATCGGCATTATATTCATCGAGAATTGGCAATACAAGATTGTCAAGGACATATAAAAAACCTTCTTCTCCTGTCCCAGGAGGAAGTGGTATGTTGACAGTATACCCAAGTGCTGCAGGACCTCCGCTTTCCTCGATAAATCCAGTGCCAGGGTATAGGGTACGGCCATCCTGATGGAATGATATAAATAGAGTATTTTTGTCATTCCAATATATATCCTGGGTTCCATCTCCATGATGACAATCAGTATCTACAATAGCCACTCGCATGTTTTTAGATTGTTGCCTCACATGTTCTAACATAACAGCTTCAATATTGATTATGCAAAAGCCCCTATCTCCGTATACAACTCGCTGAGCGTGATGACCAGGTGGCCTAATTAGGGCAAAGGCCTTATCTACTTGACCGTTTAACACTGTACTTGCTGCTTTTATCGCCCCTCCTGCAGAAATACGGTGTGACTCAGTAACTCTTGACTTTACATCAGGTACACAAAAATGAACCCTTTCTATATCTCTTTCTTCAGCTATATCCGGGTTAAAAGACTCCACCCCTTCGATATCAGTTATACCTTCTTCAAAAATCTGATCTCTTGTATAAAGTAGCCTTTCTTCTCTTTCAGGATGTGTTGGACTTATAGCCCAATCAAAGGCAGGAAAAAATACAAGTCCTAATTTATTTTTCGCTTTAATCACTTTGAACACCTCTATTTAAAGCAACCAAGCCTGGTTTTATTTGAGCTTTTACTCTAATGTTTTTGCCGCTTGTAAAAAACCCTCTCACCATATTAAAGCTTTCCGCTTCAGTGATTTCAACATCAACTGTTTCATCAGATCCGAGCTTATGTGCATTCTGTTTTAAAAGAGAACTGGCCATTTGCTTTGCATCTTCTATGTCAAAGCTTTTTGAAATCTTTTTATAAATACCCATTTCTGGAACTGCTAGGGTTTGTCTTTCAGTATCAGCCAGTAAAGAAACCTCTGTTGTAACTCTGGAAAGGGCTGCCCCAACTGCATTTGCTACGTCATAATTTTTGGGAAATTTTACGGGAATTTTAAATAAACTTTCCAATGCAGAAGTTAATGCTTTAGCAGGGCCTCCAATCATATTGATGCTCTTTGGTGTTAATTTCTTCCCATATAGTAGTTCTCTAACTGTATATACAGGATGACTGTTAATATCATGAACGAGTTTATCCACTTTTTCTTTTATCATAAATGCCATTTTGTCTACCACTTTTTTTGCAACAGTTTCCGGGGTTATGCCCTGTTCTTCACCCAATTGTTTCATAGCTTCAAAGGCCTTTTGTTTATCGCCAAAATCCATCAATCCCAATACGATCATGGCATCGCTCGGAGTCGGTTTTGGGCCTCCTTTGGCCATAGGTGCTCCTTCCCTTTGAGGCCCTATCACCAAGTCTTTGTTCTCTACCCTTATACTGCTATCACCGCCAAGCCCTATTGAAACACTATATATAGCTCTAACTAGTGTTGGGTAATTGTCGATTTTTATGCCTAGTGGTTCAAAAAGTGAGATGCCGTCAGCCAAAAATGCAATATCAGTGGTTGTACCACCTATATCGAGTAAAATTGCATCTTCATAAGTAGGGATAAGTGCACACATTCCCATCAAACTTGCAGCAGGCCCTGACAGAATTGTATTTACAGGGTATCTTTCCGCTGCTTTAAGACCAATAGTACCTCCATCTGCCTTTAATACATACACTGGAGCCTTTATCCCTTTATCATTTAAGGCGGTTTTTATACTTTCGGAAAACTCATTAAAGGTCTTATGAATCCCGGAATTTAGATAAGAGGTGAAGACTCGTCTGGGAAAGTTTAATTTACCTGATATAGTATGACCTAAAGTCACTGGTGAAAAGTGTTTCTGAAAAAAACTAGCCATTTCTTTTTCGTGCAAAGGGTTTCTCACAGAAAATTTCGATATCACAGCACATGCTTGTACACCTTTACGCTGAAAAAGTTTAAGTGCTTCCTGCATTTCATCAGGATTAATCTTTTGAACTTCCCTACCTCTATGGTCTATATATCCTGAAACAAAAACATTTGCCTTGCCACATTTAAGAAAGTCCGGATTAAGGCCTGGCCCACTTTCAATAACCATTCCAACAGGCACAGTCTTGTTCTCCACAATAGCATTTGTACATACCGTCGTACTCAAATTAATTCTTTTTATCCGGGCTATGTCCTTTCCGGATAAAAGTTCTTCAAGCGTATTCCATATAGATTCAAACAAATTCGAGCGATCAACGGGGGTTTTAGCTGTATCGACTATTTCGCCATCTCTAATAATAGCCGCATCTACATGTGTACCCCCCATATCCAGCCCAACAATCAATTTAAAAGCCTCCTATCAATTACCTCGTATTTTTATTTCTGGTTCAAGCTCTATATTAAATTTCTCTTTCACAACCTTTTTTACATGATTTAATAATGCTTCAACATCAGCACATGTGGCATTGCCAGTGTTTACAATAAATCCAGCGTGTAAATCCGAAACCATAGCTCCGCCTATGCTATAACCTTTCAAACCTGCCTTTTCAATAAGTAGACCGGCATAATTATCCTTAGGTCTTTTGAATGCACTTCCTGCACTTGGCATATTAAGAGGCTGCTTTTGTCTTCGCAAAGACATACATTTTTCCATTTTCGACTTTATCTCATCATAATTACCCGGTTTAAGCTCCATCTCTACTTCAAGCAGGATTTTATCGCCTTTTTGGAGGGAGCTTTTCCTATATGAATAGCCAATCTGATCTTTTGACATCTCGTATACATTTCCTTCAAAATCCATTACCTTTACTTTTTTTACTACATCAGCCATTTCACCGCCATAAGCCCCAGCATTCATAACACAAGCTCCTCCTACGCTGCCGGGTATGCCGTTTGCAAATTCGAGCCCACTCAAACTGTTTTCCAATGCAGCCCTTGAGATGGCCGACATAGCTACACCTGCTTTGCATGTAATAATATTGCCATCAACTTTTATATCATTAAAGTTTTGTGCGAGTTTTATTACTACTCCGCGGATTCCGGAATCCTTTATTAATAAATTTGTTCCATTTCCCATAACAAAAAAGGGGGTTTGGTTTTCCCTGCATAAATCAATTATCTTTTTTATCTCGCTTTGGCTTCTAGGTAAAACGAGGATATCACAAGCCCCTCCGATTTGGAAAGATGTATGGTTCTTCATTGGTTCGTTTATTTTTATCCTGTCTTCTGATATAAAATCTTTTAATTTATCATATATTATCTTATATTCCATATTCATTCCCTTCCTACTGACAAAAAATATGCCAAGATATTATACCGTGTCTAATAAATTATTTCTATAAATCATATGTAATTCCTTCTTTATTTACTAAAACATCACCTTTTTTAGCATATGGCTCTGTAGTTTCAGGTAAAGTAACATAGCTCGTTGTCCCATCAGAATTAATTACTACTAGTATTTTTGGGGTTATGTTTCCCACGATACTAGAGCCAAAACCGTCAAATGATCCACAATTTTTATATAGAAGCGGTATATATGTTTTTTCCTTAATTGTTTTAGGTAGACCTAAAACAATTCTGTTGGAAAATCCATCCAACATAATACCCACAGTAATTCTCCTATCAATATTAATTTCTTATTACAAACTTTATTGTTCTAATTAATATTATATTATAAGTTTCTTTTTTTTTAGACCATATTAGATTACTTTTCCATTTTGCTGATAAACTTATACAGCGAAAAAATTTGCTGCTGATTTTTACGGCATTGTAATACTATTAAAAAAAGGCAAAAGGTCTCATAAAACAATTTTTATTTAATTAATATAAATAAGGGTAAAAG
>DUTQ01000183.1 GCA_012841995.1 Thermoanaerobacterales bacterium
ATTTCGCTCGAACAGCTTCCACATTGCGTTTTCCAATTTTCATAATATTATTATCTGTTTTCACCTGGAACATCTGTGCTCCGCCTGCTATTTTCCCTTCAATCCTTCTTGGGTTGGCCCCAAGCTTTATCATTTCTTGAAGTAAAGCATCTAAAGCCGTATCAGCAAACTTCCCAGGATTAAATAATTTTTTACTGCTTGAATTACTGTCTGGTAGCATTATATGAGCAAGACCTCCGATTTTTTTAACAGAATCGTATAATGCTACACCAACACAAGAACCCAGCCCTAAAGAAACCAAAATTGTTGGAGATTTTGCAACTTTGTATTCTGCCATTCCCACTCGGACGATCTCACTCACCAACATTCACTCCAATAGCCTTTAATAGTGATTTAAATGATTCATCGTCAGGTATTAAAAAAAAGTGAAGTTTCGTCTTATCCAATCCTTCAGTAAATTGTGTTTCTATCAGAAATGCCATATCTCCCATATATCCATAAAGGCTCAAGGGAAAACTAAAAATTGCTCCTGCCGTATCATAGGCAAACCCTGGTACTGATACCTTCAGTTGCATTTGTGTAAAATCAGAAAGCGCAGTTATAAATGAACTAGACAGGATATTGCCTACTTCCACTAAAGCAGACTGTTCCATTTCTGTGAAACTATCACTCGCTTTTTTATCCTGGTTCAATAGATGGTTTACAAGATTAAAAGCATCTAGTTTGGGCAATACCATTAAAATATTTCCTTCCAGTGCACCATCAAAGCGCATAAAAATTCCTACTACAAGACTTTCCGGCCCACCTACAGATTCTGAAACTTCATCAAAGGGTATCATTTTTACTTGCGGTACTTGCATATCTACTTTTTTTGATAATAAAGCAGAAAGGGCGGTAGCTGCATTTCCGGCACCAATATTTCCAATCTCTTTTAACACATCTAATTCTAAATCAGAATACATAGTTTACACCTTTTTATATATGAGATAATTGATCTAACTCTTGTGGCTTTAATATTTTAGACATATTCAATAATATAATCAACTTATCATCTAGTTTACCAACACCGTCCAAAAAACTCGAATCAATCCCGCCAGCCATATCAGGTGCTGGTTCTATATCATCCTTGGACAATTGTATGACTTCTGTAGCGGAATCTACAATCATGCCCACTGTTATATTCTCCACTGTTACGATAATAATCCTTGTGTTTTCTGTAGTTTCTGTATGTGGGAGGTCAAATCTCTTCTTTAAATCGATTACAGGCACAATCTCGCCCCTTAAGTTTATTACACCTTCGACAAAAGGCGGTGTTTTTGGCACCCTTGTTATCGGCATCATCCGTTCTATTGTCTTCACCTGTAGAATATTAACCCCATACACTTCATCCCCCAATTTGAACTCTACAAATTGATTGACTTCCTGAGTCATTTCTTATCTCCTCCTAAATATTTATATCAACGCATTAGTATCTAAAATTAAAGCAACTTTGCCATCTCCCAATATAGTTGCACCTGCAATAAACTTAATGTTTTTTAGGTAATCGCCTAGTGATTTTATTACAATTTCCTGTTGGCCTATCAAATTATCTACAGCTAACCCAACATCTCTATCTCCTTTTCTAACAATTACTAATGTCAGACTTTCTAAATCACTACTAGTTTTTTCAATATCTAAAACATTATATAATCTTACAATTGGAATAACATTTCCTCTTAACAGTATAACCTCATTGTGTTGAACTTTCTTTATATCACTTACTGAAATTATTACAGTTTCTTTTATAGCATCAAGTGGAATGGCATATTTCTCATCTCCCACCATCACCATTAATGCTTGTATAATAGCCAGTGTTAATGGCAGTTTTATTGTAAAAGTTGTTCCCACATTCTTTGCGGTTTTTATTTCTATATTGCCACCTAGAGATTCTATCTTGGTCTTTACAACATCTAGGCCAACCCCTCTCCCAGATACACCTGTAACTTGGCCTTTTGTTGAAAAACCCGGTTCAAATAGGAAGGAAAGAAGCTCTGATTGTTTTAAGTTTGTCTGCTTACTTTGATCTAATAATCCATTCTGTAATGCCTTTTCCTTTATTTTCTCAACATCTATACCCTTGCCATCATCTCCCACTTCTATTACTACATTGTTGCCATCATGATATGCTTTTAATTTAATATTTCCCTTTTCAGGTTTGCCATTTTGAATTCTTTCTTCAGGACTTTCGATACCATGGTCCGCAGCATTCCTGATAAGATGGATTAAAGGATCGCCTATTTCATCAATTATCGTCCTGTCAAGTTCTGTTTCAGCACCTTCGATTGTCAAGGAAATATCCTTTGAAAGATCTCTTGATAAATCGTGAACCACCCTTGGAAATCTATTAAACACATTCTCGATAGGAACCATTCTGACCTTCATCACAGCATCATGTAAACTTGATGTAATTCGCTCAAGGTATTCTAGTGCTTCGCGTTTTTTTTGAATATCGCTATCTTGATTTAAACCCTCTAATCGTGTCTTTATAATTATTAACTCACTAACTAGATTCATCAGTTTATCAAGTCTGTTGATGTCAACTCTAATTGTTTTAGTCATTTTCATTGTTTTATTAAAGTGCTGTGAATTACTTGAGTTGTCATCTGTCTTTGTTTCTCTATTTATTTGCTTTTTCTCATCTCCTTCCACTTTGTTAACTGGCTCAATAACAATTGACTCAAGTTCTGAAATCGACTCTAATGCAACTTTAATATTTTCGCGGTTTTCAGATGTCACAATAAACAAGGTAAACTCAGAATCAAACTTTTCATCTTCAATATCCTGTACAGGAGGCTCTGTCTTTATTATATCACCAAAATTTTCAAGTGTCTTGAAAACTAGAAACGCTCTAGCCGATTTTAATAGACACTCCTTTTGTAGCTTTATAATTATCTTCCAAACATACAATTGTTTTTCCAGTGCCTGGTTTATTAACCGTCCTTCATATTCATTGAAACCATGGTGTTCTTGAAGTTGTGTATCATTTTGCTCATTAGATATATAAGTTAAATCACTTCGTTTGAGTTTATTCAGTATAGATTTAATATCTTGCTTGCCTTCTTCTCCTGTTTCAGCAATAGTGTTTACAAAACTTTCGAGAACATCAGTAGCTTCCAAAAGAGTGTCAATAATTTCAGGAGTGATGGTCATATTGCCACTCCTTATTTCCTGGAGCAAATTTTCCATCTCATGGGTTATCTGGGATATTTTATTAAAACCCATTGTACCAGACATGCCTTTTAACGTATGTGCCGAACGAAATATTTCATCAACTACATAACCTTCAGGACTGGCTTCTAATTCCAATAAGTCTTGATTTAAACTCAATATGTGTTCCTTTGCTTCTTCTAAAAAAACATTCAAATATTGTTCGTTCATTCTTTTCACCTCTTAATAAGCAAATTCAAAAGATGTTAAATCACTGCAATTTATATTAAACCTTTTTTGCGAAGTCTTCTTTGTTCTCTTAATAAAAACTTAATAATAATATCTCTTTGCCTCTCATTTATCTCTATATATTTCATGGCGATACTGTAGGGTTTCACTTTTCTAGTAAAATCTGTTTGGCATCTAACAACTTCTGCTTTTAATAATAAATCGTCAGAAATTGCCGGTATCTTTACTTCGACAATATCACCCTTGTTGAAACTGCAGTCCGATACAATAAGTGCACCACTTCCACTTAAATTAAGTGTAACTCCGTTTATGACATCTTGTGTGCTTGGAAGTTTTACTCTTATCTTAGTTGATAAATCTAGCCTAAAATAATCCCGCCTCTGATTTTTATAAGGGCTTCCCAACATCTTTAATTTCAATACCGGAACAGGTTTATAAGTTTTACCTGTTACTACACAGTCTGCACAGTATAGAGAATCTTTTTTAGGAAAAAACAACCTTATAGACTGTGTAGTAACAGGTAAAACTTATAAACCTGTTCCGGTTTTGAAATTAAAGATGTTGGGAAGCCCTTATAAAAATCAGAGGCGGGATTATTTTAGGC
>DUTQ01000184.1 GCA_012841995.1 Thermoanaerobacterales bacterium
AATGGGACTTATACTCTGCGAAAATAAAAATATCTTCTACATCTTTCTCATGACCTTTTTCTACTATTACAAGCATGCGCTCTTGAGACTCGGACAACATGATCTCATATGGGCTCATTGCCTCATCCCTTTGTGGAACTAAAGCTACATCCAGCTCAATGCCATTTCCAGCTCGTGCAGCTGTCTCACAAGAAGAAGATATAAGGCCTGCAGCACCCAAATCCTGAATGCCCATGACCCACTTGTTTTGTAAAAGTTCCAGACATGCCTCGATAAGGCGTTTTTCTATGAAAGGGTCCCCTGCCTGAACTGTTGGTCTTTGTTCCTCAGTTTCCGAAAGTTCCACAGAAGCAAAGCTTGCACCACCAACGCCATCTCTCCCGGTTGTGGATCCTACTATCATAACGGAATTGCCAACTCCTGCAGCTTTACCCTTTATAATATTTTCGTGCTTTATTATGCCTGCACACATAGCATTTACTAGTGGGTTTTCTTTATAAGTATCGTCAAAATATACCTCTCCACCAACTGTAGGTATACCCATACAATTTCCATAATCACCTATTCCAGCAACAGATTGGGTAAAAAGATATTTTACTCTTTCATCATCAAGCTCTCCAAATCTCAGAGAGTTTAATAGAGCAATAGGTCTAGCACCCATAGTAAAAATGTCGCGGATAATACCTCCCGCTCCAGTAGCTGCACCCTGGTATGGTTCTACTGCTGACGGATGATTATGACTTTCAAGTTTCATAGCTATTGCCAAATCATCGCCAATATCTACAATCCCGGCATTTTCACCCGGACCCTGTAAGACCCTAGGCCCTTCAGTTGGAAACCTCTTTAATACAGGCTTGGAGTTTTTATAACTACAGTGTTCAGACCACATCCCGCCATATAAACCCAATTCCAAAAAATTTGGTTCTCTCCCCAACGTTTTGACTATTTCATTAAACTCATATTCGGTAAGACCTAGTTTTATAGCATCTTGTTTATTGGCCATTATTTAATCCCACCTTCTATATGCTGCAGTATAGATTCAAAAAGTCTTATACCGTCCGTATTCCCCAGGATCTTTTCACAACAGCGCTCCGGATGTGGCATCAACCCCATGATATTGCCTTTTTCATTTATTATTCCGGCAATATTTTCAACCGAGCCATTCGGATTTGCATCTTCCGTAACTTTCCCATCTGCATTACAATAAGTAAAAATTATATTTCCCCGGTCCTTGAGAGTAGCCAATGTATTGGAGTCAGCAAAGTAATTTCCCACTCCATGAGCTATAGGCATTTTAATAACTTCAGCTTTTTTATATAGTTTGGTAAAAGGCGTATTATTATGTTCAACTTTTAAAAAAATATCTTTGCAGTGAAATTTTAAATCATTATTGCGAATAACTGCACCAGGCAAAAGCCCAGATTCAAGCAATATTTGAAATCCATTCCCAATCCCCAGGATGAGTTTTCCTGCATCTGCTGCTTTTAATATTGAACGCATAACCTCAGAATGTTTTGCAATAGCTCCGGGTCTAAGATAATCCCCGTGAGCACTTCCCCCCGGAATTACAATAAGATCAAAATCCTCTGGTGAGAATTTGTCTTTGTGGAAAACATATTCGGTTGGCTGCCCTAATATTTCTTTTAAAACATGGTAACAGTCAATATCACCACTTGTGCCTGGAAACACTATTACCGCACACCTCATGTTTAATCCTCCGTTATCTCAATTTTATAGTTTTCTATTACAGTATTTGCCAACAATTTCTCACACATCTCTTCTGCATCTTTTCTTGCTTTTCCCTTGCTATCACTATCTAATTTGATTTCAATGAGTTTACTTACACTGACACTCTGAACATCTTTAAAACCCAAGTTGATTAACGCACTCTTTATTGCACCTGCTTGTGGATCAACTACACCTGTCTTAAGACTTACATTAACCTTTGCTGTAAGCATTGTTTTCCCTCCTGATTTTAAAATATAAAAAGGTAGAGGTTGTCTCTACCTTAATAATGCCTAAAAATAAAAATAACATACCTGCCTTATAGCCAGGGCAGTTAAGGCCGCCCGATAGAGACTTTCGGGCCAATCCCCGAAATTATATAAGGCTGTAATAGATATTCATCTTTTTAAATACATCTTACCATATCAGCTTCCCTTAGGCAATAACTTTCCGAACGATATTCGATTGTTTATAATAAATGTGCGCCTTATATGTTTATCTTCTTTATAAAGCCCTTTATCCTTTCCACTGCTTCCTGTAAATTCTCCATAGAAGTAGAATAAGCCATCCTTACAAAACCCTCGCCATTTTCTCCAAATGCTGTACCAGGCACTACTGCAACTCTTGCTTCCTTTAACAGCCTTTCAGCAAATTCTTGGGAGTTGAGCCCAGTATTTTGAATAGACGGAAACGCATAAAATGCCCCTTTTGGTTCAAAACACTCAAGACCTATTTCATTTAAGCTCTCAAAAAGGAACCTCCTTCTCTTGTCATATTCCATCTTCATCTTTTTCACATCATCATCGCCATTTTTAAGAGCCTCAACGGCCGCATATTGACACATACTTGCCGCACATGTCACATTGTACTGGTGAACTTTTAAAAGTTCAGAAGCCAAACCCTCTGGAGCACCTATATAACCTAATCTCCATCCTGTCATAGCATATGATTTTGAAAATCCACTGATGGTAACCGTTCTCTCCCACATACCAGGAATACTTGCAAAAGGAGTATGGTCAACACCATATGTGAGCTCACAATATATTTCATCTGTTATAACAATTAAATCATGCTTTTTTACAACTTCAGCTATCTCTTCAAGCTGTTCCTTTGTCATTACAGCACCTGTGGGATTGTTTGGATACGGCATAATTAGTACCTTTGATTTATCGGTAATGTATTTCTCCAAAACATCAGGCCGCAATATAAACTCATCTTCAATATATGTAGGTACACAAACTGTCCTACCTCCAGCCAAAGTTGTACACGGCTTGTATGCAACAAAAGAAGGCTGTGGTATCAATACCTCATCTTCTGGTTCTACTAGTGACCTAATAGCCACGTCAATGGCCTGGCTTGCACCTATTGTAACGATTATTTCACTTTTTGGATTATACTCTAAATTAAATCGGCGTTTTAAATAATCTGATATTTCATTCCTGAGTTCGGGAAGACCGGCATTTGGAGTATAAAAAGTTTGCCCATTTTCTAGCGCTCTAACTGCAGCTTTGTTAATATGCTCGGGAGTCGTAAAATCCGGTTCTCCTATACATAATGAAATCGCACCTTCAACTTCATTCACCATATTAAAGAAAAATCTAATTGTAGAAATCTCAATATCCTTTGCTCTTTTTGCAACATATTTACCATAATCCACAATATGCACCCCTATCTTGATATATTAAAGATATTTATGTTGATATTCTAGGCTAACTAACTTTTGTGTAAATTATCACCTCGTTAAAATTTATAATTTATAAAATTATATCGTTATATAAAGCAAACCTCAAGGTAAATATATAATAAACAGTGATTCTGTGTAGAAAGCCATTTCGGTGAAAACAACGACATTTCATAAAACTATCTTTATTTAGCAATTTATAGCTCATTAAAGTATAAACAAAGCCCCTTTAAGCTGCACTCGCTGCATTTGGGGCTTCTTGCTTTACACACCCTTCTGCCATGATGAATCAGCCAGTGGTGAGCTTTTATCCACAGTTCTTTAGGCACCTTTTTCATAAGATCTTTTTCTACACCTAATACATCTTTCTTGTCAGAAAGCCCCAAACGTCTCGCCAATCTAAAAACATGTGTATCAACAGCAAAAGCAGGTTTGCCAAAAGCATTTGCTAATATAACATTGGCAGTCTTTCGACCAACCCCTGGAAGTTCAACTAGCTTTTCAAATTCATCAGGAAGCTTTCCATCATGTTTTTCAACTATATCACGACAGGCGCCAATAATATTCTTGCTTTTATTCCTAAAAAGCCCACATTCTTTAATATCATTTTCCAACTCTTTTTGTTCAACTTTTGCAAAATCTTCAGGCCCCTTGTATTTTTTAAATAGCCTTTCTGTAACTTTATTTACCCTTTTATCAGTACATTGTGCTGATAGTATAGTAGCAATGAGAAGTTGAAAAGGATTTTCATATATTAATTCTGCTTTAGCTTCTGGGTAAAGCTCGTTTAAAATCAGAAGTATCTTATCAATGCGCAATTTTTCATCTTTTAACCTTTGACTCTGTATCAAAACTTTCACCTGCCTTTATTACAATATGCTACTATTTAACTCACCAATATTTTCATTTTAATCTCACATAACATTTGTTAGTTAGTTAGTTAGTTTAACTTGTTATTCTACTATCATGCTTTTTAATAATTCGATTTCTTTTTTATAGTTTTCTAACCCCCCTGGGGTTTCAAGCAAAAAAGGCTTTGTCCTTAGAACCGGATAATTTATTATGTTTTTTATACTATCAAGTCCAAGTTCTCCTTCACCAAGGCTAGCATGTCGGTCTTTCCTGCTTGCTATGGGATACTTGCTGTCATTTAAGTGCACTGCCTTTAACCGGTGACTTCCTAAAATTCTATCAAATTCAACCAGCACTTCATCTAATTTGCCTATTATATCATATCCAGCACCTAATACATGGCATGTATCCAAACATACACCAAAAGCCTCCGGGTTCCCGGTTTTATCCATAATGTCATATAGCTGTTCAAAGGTATAACCTACTTCACTTCCTGCACCTGCCATTGTTTCCAGTAAAACCATAACACTTTCTTCTCCAGTTACTATGTTTTTTAAACCAGAAGCTATTTTATCTATACCTTCTTTGATTCCTTCCCCAACATGACTTCCAGGGTGCATTACCAAATAAGTTGCCTTTACTGTTTCCAACCTCTCAAGATCTTCTCTTAAAACCATCCTGGCAAATTCTCTGGTTTTTTCTTTGTTCGAAGCCAGGTTTAAAGTATAGGGCGCATGGGCTATCAATGGACCAAATGAAAAATTCTTGCACAATTTTTGTGCTTGCTTTATGTCATTAAGATTTAGCGCCTTTACAGCACTTCCTCTGGGGTTTCTCGAAAAAAAATTGAAGGGTGTTTGCACCTATAGATATAGCCTCTTTTATAGCATGTTCATATCCCTTTGATATCGAAACGTGTGCACCAAGATACAATAATATACTTCCTTTCTATCCTATTACTTGCTCAAATATCCTTAAAAAGTTACCACCCAATATCTTTTGTATTTCTTCATCCGAATAACCTCTATAAACCATACCTCTTGTTATATTTATCATCTTTTCACATGATTCAATTCCTTCAACATTCTCGGAAATACCGTCAAAATCTGACCCAAGACCTACGTGTTCTACCCCGGCAATGTTTACAAAATGGTCTATGGCATCCAAAATATCTTCAATATCTCCTGCGCTTTCACCATAGCTTGAAACATAAAATGAAGCACCTATTACACCGTCTTTTTGTGCTATTGCCTTAATCTGCTTGTCATCCAGATTTCTGGGTATATCCATGAACTTCCTTGGCAAAGAATGGGAAACTATAACCGGCTTTGTTGCAATTTCCATCACATCCCAAAAGCCATTCGGTGAAATATGGGACAGATCAATTAAAATTCCAAGCTGCTCCATTTGTTTTATAACTTCCACACCAAAATCACTAAGACCTCCTCCGCTTCTTAGGTCTAATGCGCCATCAGCAATAGCATTTCTGTTATTCCATGTCAAAGTTATAGAAGTCACACCTAATTCTTTGTATATATCAAGCATATCTATATCTGCTTGAAGTGCTTCTCCTCCCTCTATGCTTAAAAGTGCAACGGTTTTCCCTTCATCATATATTTTTCTTATATCAGACCCTGTTCGGGCGAGCCCTACAACATTGCTGTTTTTTTGCAGCTCGCGCTTTAAGACAGCTATTGCCTTCATTACCGAATGAGCCGCATCATTATACCACTCGGGGCAAACAAAGACCGCAAATGTCTGGGCATTTATACCTCCTTCTTTCAGCCTTGGCAAATCTATGTGACCTAAATCTGATCTTTCTCCCAAGCTCCTCTCTCCTTTTAAAATCGAGAGGATTGTATCACAATGCGCATCAAAAACAAAACTTGTATCATGAATTCTGCTTGCTCTTTTTTCTTGTTCTTCATTTAATTTAAACAAAATATGGCCTCCCCATTTGTTTTCTTATTTGTAAATTAGACTGTAATACTACAGTATATAAGGTGTTTTCATATTAAAAAGGTCCCAAAAATAAGGGACCTTAAATATCAATATTTCTGTTTTGCGCTTTTAAGCTGCGCCTTTCCTCAGTTCTTCTTTAAGTAAATCAATAGCCCTCCTCAGCTGTACGTCTTCTTGAGAGTTAATATATTCTGCTACGGCTTCATCTAGTGCATTGTAAAGTGATTTATCTGCAATCCCAGTCACCGCTAACCCTTTTCGCCGCTGCAAAGCCTTTACTGCATCTTTCGTTCTCGGGCCATAAACACCATCTGGACTTGCATTAAGCAATTTAATAAAATTGAGCCTCTGCTGTAACCCAAGTACATCAATACCAATATTTCCGTACTTTAAAACCTTATCTTGCTTTATAGGTGCAAACTCATTTACAGAAGCAGCTTTGTTGTATTCTACAACAACATCTGGATGTATACCCTCTTTATTAATATCGGTGCCATTTGGTGTTACGTATCTCGCTATTGTCAGCTTTATACCACCTAATATACCAAGGTTTAGAGGCCTCTGAACTGTAGCTTTTCCAAAAGTTTTTTCGCCCACAATTATGCCTGTTCCCCTATCTTTTATGGCCCCAGCTACGATTTCTGCTGCACTGGCAGATCCTCCATTTACAAGGACAACCAACTTAAAGGGGGAGGGTTCTGTATTAGACATAAACGTCTGATCCTTACCATCTTTTGCAACAACTTTTACTACAGGTCCTTTAGGTACAAAGCGCGCAGATACACCTACCGCCTGATCCAGCAATCCACCCGGATTGTTTCGAAGATCCAGTACAATACCTAGCACACCACCTTTTCGAAAATCTTCAAGTGCTCTATCAAGGTTTGCAACAGTATTCTCATTAAACTCTCCAATCTTTAAGTATCCAATACCTTGACCTAGGATTTTGTGCTCAATTGGATTTATTTTAATTGTTTCTCGAGGAAGATCCAATTTTAGTATTTGCTTTTCACCATCTCTTAAAATACCCATGTTCACAACTGTTCCTGCCTCACCTTTTATAAGGGCAGATACTTCATTTAAAGAAAGCTCGCTTGTTTCCTTGCCATCTACCTCAATAATCTTATCACCCGCCTTAATGCCGGCCCTATCAGCTGGTGTTCCCTCTAAAACTGAAACTACAATTACTTGCTTGTCCTTTGTGTTTATAACAACACCAATGCCCCCAAAATTTCCACTTGTAGTTTCATTGAAATCTTGAAAATCTTTAGGGGTAAAATACTGTGAATAAGGATCACCCAGTGAGTCAACCATTCCATCTATTGCGCCTCTCAATAGGTCTATATCGCTAACCTCGTCCACATAATTATTTTTTAAAAACTCTTTTAATTGCATTAAGAAATTGACATCTGCCGGAATCTTATTATTCGAATTTTCAGCCTGACAATATGTACACGGAGTCAATAGCAATAAACCTATAAGCATGGCAATCAGATATGGATTAAGTTTTTTATAGTATCTTTTCATAGTTTATAAATCTCCTCTCACAGTTGGGTATTTCTAGAAAACTCCTCCATTTATTTTAACATAAATAAAATACTTGTGCACTATCTGCATCAATTTAATCTTTGGTTTTTTTTAATTAACATCTAAATCATTCTGATGGCAAACTCCTTACAAGCTGAAGTACAGTAGCCACAAGTCAAGCAGCGGTTTGTGTTTATAAATGCCTTTTTCTTTACATCGTCAAAATCTATAGCAAAGTTTGGACATATTTTCGTGCAACTTTTGCACCCAATGCACAAATCCTCAAAAACCTGATACCTTTTAGTGTAGCCTTTTATAGTCGGCACTCTTTCTGGATCATAATTACCTTCAAAGAAGTTTATGTTAAATTCTATTTCCTCGCGGCTCACCATACCCATAGCTATCGAGTGGTAATTGCCTATATTCCTCGCAAAATTCACAGATTCACAGTATTCATCTATTAAATTTCCTCCACCTAATACTTTCATTAGATATATGCCTTTCCCAGCATCATAACCTTCTTTTATAGATTCCTTCATGTCATCTATTGTGCCAGCAAGAACTCCTATTCCACTTTTATTTAACAGCGGAAATATAATGTCAATATCTTCCATTTTCGCAGCAAGGGAAACAACGTTGACATTGTGTGTAGATATGCCAATAGCTTTTATCTTTCCTCGCTGTTTATAATCCTTCAAACATTGAAAGGCCCCAGCCCTATTCTCAAAAACCTTTTCATCAACTCTTGCAGCATGCAATAGAAATATATCAATTGAGCTTATATTTAATTTCGAAAGTGCTTCAAGGATTGCCTCTTCCATACCTTCATAACTAGATGCTGTTGACTTGCTTGCAATGACCGGTCTGATTCCAGTTTTCTCCATGGCTTTTCTTATGGGTAAATAAGTTTCATACATTTGAGCGGTATCAATAAAGTTAATGCCTTTTTGCAATGCAAAAGCAACCAAATCTGTACATTCGACCAAATTTAAGTTTTTTTGCCGTGGCCCCATTGGAAGAGCTCCAAAGCAAAGTTCAGTCACGCTTATACCTGTCCTTCCTAAAACCCTCTGTTTCAATATAATTCACCTCTTATTAAATGTATTTATTTCATAATAGATGTAACTTTGTCCAAAAAACCCGCTCATAAAGTCATGTATTGTTATATTCCACAAACATCGTTGTGATTCCTTTTTATATACTCGCTTGATAACTAACTAATAAATTTGTGCCATGCTAAAAAGTCACTCTTATGAGGCAAATTTTATTGATTAATTCATTTCATTAGTGATAATATATTCAGTGTGCAGCACAATTACTTTTAGAAAGAGGATTTAATGTGCAAAATAAATTAATAAAGTGCATACGCACTATAAATGAATTTTCAAGAGATGTTTTTGAGAAATTAAATTTGGGTGTTGAGATTCAAGACTTTACAGAACCTGATCTATTAGATGGCAATTGGTATAAAATTTTTAAAGAATATAAAAAGTGTCTAGAAGGGTTTGATGGTATTATTTCTGTTCACGGGGCTTTTTTAGATCTAAATCCAGCGAGCTGTGATAAGAGAATAGTTGATGTAACAAGAAATCGGTATCTTACCTCATTAGATATCGCAAAAAATATTGGAGCTAATTATGTGATTTTTCACAGTCAAATAAACCCTTGGCTCAAAGATCCTATATCTCGAAAATGGAGAAACAAAAGAAATAGAGCGTTTTTTAGAGAAATTTTAGAAGAAATTGATATAGGTAGCATGGTAATACTCATTGAAAATATTTTTGATAATGACCCCAGACAATTAGATGAACTTGTAAATTCAATAGATTTACCGCAAATAAAAATATGTTTAGACATTG
>DUTQ01000185.1 GCA_012841995.1 Thermoanaerobacterales bacterium
TATCAGGGTTATCCAGCAGCTATATGCACATCAATAAATGAAGAGGTAGTACATGGAATACCTGGATTAAAAACCCTAAAAGATGGTGATATTATTAGTGTAGACATCGGTGCATTTATAGATGGCTACAATGGAGATGCAGCTAGAACGTTTCCGGTGGGAAAAGTCAGTGAGGAAGCATTAGACCTTATAGAGACAACACGGCAAAGCTTTTTTAAAGGAATTGAGTTTGCAAAACCAGGGTTTAGGCTTTCAGACATATCCCATGCTATCCAAACATATGTGGAAGACAGGAACTATTCTGTTGTAAAAGATTATGTTGGGCATGGTATAGGGCAAAAGATGCATGAGGACCCACAAATTCCCAATTTTGGACCTCCAAATAAGGGACCAAGGCTGAAAGTAGGCATGACACTCGCAATAGAGCCAATGGTCAACATGGGAACAGATCAGGTTTATACTCTTGGGAATAATTGGACCGTAGTCACAAAAGACAAAAGCCTTTCAGCCCATTACGAGAACACCATAGCTATTACCGAAAAGGGTCCTGAAATTCTTACTATGATATAGGTAGGTGTTTTAATGCCGGAAATTGCGTTGGGTCAGTTGGTAATTCCCCGCGCTGGTCGTGATAAGGGAAGGGTTATGATTGTAGTGAGGATTATAGATTCTGATTATGTATATATAGCTGATGGTGACTTGAGGAAGGTTGAGAAACCTAAAAAAAAGAAAATAAAGCACTTAAAGGTATTAAACAAAATTTCGAAAGATATAGCACTTAAACTAGCCAAAAAAAGGAAACTATCAAACAAAGAAATAAAGCTAACATTAGAAAAACTGATTGATGATAATGTAAAAAAAACATCTAATCAGATTTAAAGGAGGCGTGTGCGACCTTATGTCAAAAGAAGATGTTATTGAGGTAGAGGGAACCGTTATAGAACCTCTTCCCAATGCAATGTTTCGGGTAGAATTGAAAAACGGTCATAAGATTTTAGCCCATGTTTCCGGGAAAATTCGCATGAACTATATTCGAATTCTACCTGGCGACAGGGTTACCGTGGAATTATCTCCTTACGATCTTACCCGAGGCCGCATAAAGTATCGTTTTAAGTAGAAAAAGCTTTAAAGGAGGAAAACCTTATGAAGGTAAGACCCTCGGTGAAGAAAATCTGCGAGAAATGTAAAATAATTAAACGCAAAGGTAGGGTTATGGTTATATGTGAAAACCCTAAGCATAAGCAAAAACAAGGTTAATTGAAGGAGGTGTACTAGATGGCGAGAATTGCCGGTGTAGATCTACCGAGAGAAAAGCGTGTAGAGATTGCGCTAACGTATATATACGGTATTGGCAGGAGCAGGGCAAACCAAATATTAAAGGAAGCGGGCGTTAATCCTGATACTCGTGTAAAGGATCTCGCTGAAAAAGAAATTACAAAGTTAAGGGAAATAATCGATAGAGACTTTAAAGTGGAGGGTGACTTGCGTCGAGAAGTTGCACTTAACACAAAAAGACTTGTAGAAATAGGCTCTTACAGGGGTTTAAGACATAGAAGAAGTTTGCCGGTCCGTGGCCAGCGCACTCGTACAAATGCTAGAACAAGAAAAGGCCCGATTAAAACTGTAGGAGTAAAAAGAGGCGCCAAATAATTAATCGGAGGTGATTGAATAATGGCAAAAGCTGCTAAAACCGTTAAAAAGCGTAAAGATAAAAGACGTGTAGAAAAGGGTTCAGCTCATATACATTCTACATTTAACAATACAATAGTTACGATAACAGATGAAGCCGGTAGGCCGCTTACATGGGCAAGTGCCGGTACAGTTGGATTTAAAGGTTCTAGAAAAGGAACGCCTTTTGCAGCCCAAATGGCAGCTGAATCAGCAGCAAAGCAAGCTTTGGATTATGGCTTGAGACAGGTGGAAGTTTTTGTGAAGGGGCCAGGTAGTGGCCGTGAAGCAGCAATAAGATCTTTGCAAGCAGCCGGGCTCGAAGTGAACATGATAAAAGATATTACGCCTATTCCTCATAATGGGTGTAGGCCACCTAAAAGAAGACGTGTATAAATTAGTGGGAGGTGTAAAAGACAAATGGCAAGATACAAAGATTCTGTATGCCGGCAGTGCCGTAGGGAAGGCATAAAGCTATTCCTAAAAGGAGATCGCTGCTACTCACAAAAATGTGCAATAGATAGAAGAGGTTATGCGCCAGGACAGCACGGTCAGATGAGACGTAAGTTTTCAGAGTATGGATTACAGCTCAGAGAAAAACAGAAGGCTCGTAGAATTTATGGAGTTTTAGAGAAACAATTTAGGAATTACTTCAAAAAGGCTGCAAGCCAAAAAGGCGTAACAGGCGAAAACCTTCTGAGATTGCTAGAGTGCAGGCTTGATAATGTTGTATATAGGATGGGATTTGGTTTATCCCGCCCACAAGCACGACAACTGGTTAGATACGGCCATATAGAAGTTAACGGCAAAAGGGTCACAATACCATCATTTCAGGTTAAAGAAAAGGATGTTATATCAGTAAGAGAGAACAGTAGAAGCTTATCATTGTTTAAAGAGATATCAGAAGCGGGCGAGTCTAAAGTTGTACCAGAATGGCTATCGGTCAATTTTGACACCCTGACAGGTGAAGTTGTAAGCCTGCCTAATAGGGAAGATATTGATGTTCCAATTGAGGAGCACCTCATTGTTGAGCTTTATTCCAAGTAATTGACCCTCGCAAAAAAAACAAATCAAGGAGGGTAAATTTTTGATGATGGAAATTGAAAAGCCGAGGATTGAACTAATAAAAGAAAGTGAAGACGATACGTATGGAAAGATAGTATTAGAGCCGCTTGAACGAGGTTATGGCACAACCCTTGGCAATTCGCTGCGTAGAGTTCTCTTATCAACATTACCCGGAGCGGCAGTTACTTCAATTAAAATTGAAGGCGTTCAACACGAATTTTCGACAATCCCGGGTGTTGTTGAGGATACTACAGAGATAATTTTAAACATCAAAGATCTGACATTTATTCTTCACAGTGATGAGCCTAAACTCTTGAGGATCGAAGCACAAGGAGAAGGCGAGGTAAAAGCAAAGGATATAATTGCTGATGCTGATGTAGAAATAATAAATCCAGAACAACATATAGCTACTCTTGATACAGATGGAAAACTTTTCATGGAAATGAATCTGGAAAAAGGCAGAGGATATGTAACTGCTGACAGAAATAAAAAACCTGGGCAGCCCATAGGTGTTATTGCCATTGATTCTATATTTACTCCAGTTCGAAAGGTCAATTTTACTGTTGAAGATACACGTGTAGGTCAGAGAACAGACTATGATAAATTGACTTTAGAAATCTGGACAAATGGCACCATCAAACCTGACGATGCCGTTACTATGGCTGCAAAAATACTGATAGAACATTTTAATATGTTTGTTGGGCTGACAGAGAAGATCGAGGAAATAGAAACTCCTGAAGAAAAGGAAAAAGATGAAAGAGAAAAGATTTTGGAGATGCCCATAGAAGAACTGGATTTATCGGTCAGGTCATATAACTGTCTCAAACGAGCAGGAATAAACACAATATTTGAGTTGACTCAAAAGACTGCGGAAGATATGCTGAAGGTTAGAAACCTAGGTAAAAAATCACTAGAAGAAGTTGAAAATAAGCTGAGTTCATTCAATCTTTCTCTGAAACAATCGGAGGAATAAGAGGGAGGTCGAGAAGATGAGGAGACTTGGTAGAACATGTGGTCACAGGAAAATGATGCTGAAAAACATGGTAACATCTTTATTTAAGCATGGCAGGATTGTGACTACAGAGACCAGGGCAAAAGAGGTACGTTCCATAGCGGAAAAGATGATTACCTTGGCCAAAAAAAATGACCTTGCAGCCAGAAGGTTGGTATTAGCTGAACTTTTGGATGAGACTACCGTTAAAGAGCTGTTTGAAAATATTGCTCCCAAATATGAGGATAGAAACGGTGGATATGTAAGGATTGTGAAAATTGGCCCTCGCCGAGGGGATGCTTCTCCAATGGCGGTACTAGAACTTGTTTAAATAAACCATGTAACATGACGTAAAGGGGGCGGTAACCATAACCGCCAAAATAATTGCGCAAGGTGTAAGTTACAGCTATGCTGAAGAGAAAGATCTTGCTCTAAAGGATATAAGTTTAAAGATAAACAACGGAGAGTTTGTGGCAATAATCGGTCCAAACGGTTCCGGCAAATCCACTTTGGCGAAATTATTCAATGGACTTTATATCCCAACTCAAGGTGAAATCCTGATGGATGGTTTAAATACTAAGAAGCAAGATGATATATGGAAAATAAGACAAAAAGCAGGGATGGTTTTTCAAAACCCTGATAACCAAATAGTTGCTACTATTGTAGAAGAAGATGTTGCTTTTGGTCCTGAAAACCTGGGGATACCGCCAGAGGAGATACGCCGAAGAGTAGCTGAAGCATTGGCCATCGTCGAGCTGTCTGAATTCGCCGACAGAGCACCACACTTGCTTTCAGGCGGGCAAAAACAGCGTGTTGCTATTGCCGGGATTATTGCCATGAGACCGGAATGTATAATATTGGATGAACCTACTGCCATGCTTGATCCAGTGGGAAGACGCGAGGTCATAGATACAGTCAAAAAATTAAATAAAAAAGAAGGTAAAACGGTAGTACTTATTACACACTTTATGGATGAAGCTGTTCAGGCTGACAGGATAGTAGTTATGGAAAAAGGTCGCATCATCATGCAGGGGTGCCCAAGGGAGATATTTAAAAAAGCCGAAGAGCTAAAAAGGGTTGGCCTTGATGTGCCACAGGTAACGGAACTGGCTCAAGACTTAATGGCCGAGGGGATAGACATAAGACCGGATGTATTGACGGTAGAAGAAATGGTGGATAATCTATGTCGATTATTATAGAAGATTTAAATCACGTGTATATGCCAAATACCCCTTTTGAATCCTTGGCTTTAAAGGATATCAACTGGGATATACAAGATGGTGAGTTCTGGGGGCTTATAGGTCATACAGGATCAGGAAAATCAACACTTATACAGCATCTAAATGGGCTTTTAAAGCCGTCTTCAGGCCGGATTATCATAGATGGTGTAGATATTCACGGCAAGGGTGTAAAAATGAAGAACATCCGTCAAAAGGTTGGCCTTGTATTCCAATACCCAGAGCATCAGCTTTTTGAAGAAACCGTAGAAAGAGACGTGGCTTTTGGTCCAAGAAACATGGGTCTTTCGGAAAAGGAAGTTACCAATAGGGTAAAAGAGGCACTAGAATCAGTAGGCATGAGATATAGCCAGATTAAAGACAAATCTCCTTTTGAATTAAGTGGAGGCCAGATGAGAAGAGTGGCCATTGCCGGTGTTTTGGCTATGAAACCAAGTGTACTTATACTGGATGAGCCAACAGCAGGTCTTGACCCAAGGGGTCGAGATGAGATTTTAGATGAAATAGTACAACTGAGGAAACAGCGAAAAATAACTGTTATTTTGGTGTCCCACAGCATGGAGGACATTGCAAAACTTGTGGATAAATTAGCAGTAATGCACCAGGGCCAAATGGTAAGGACCGGTACTCCTAAAGAAATATTTCGGGATTACAAGGGTTTAACCCAAATTGGTTTAGGCATACCCCAAATTACCGAACTGATGTTGAAACTAAGAGAACGGGGTAAAAACGTACCAGCAGACATTTTGACTGTAGAAGAGGCTAAAGCGGAGTTGTTAAATCATATAAGGAGGAAAGGCAATGCGTGAAATCACTATAGGTCAATATATACCGGGAAACTCAGTAGTGCATCGCCTTGATCCCCGTACGAAGATAATTCTTACCATTTGCTATATGATACTTTTGTTTTTGCTAAATAATTTTTGGGGCTATGTGTTTCCACTAGGTTTTATTTTAATGGCCACACTTTTGTCTAATGTTCCAATACGATACATCTTAAAAGGATTAAAACCATTATTATTTATTATTACACTTACTTTTATACTAAACAGTTTCATGATTAAAGGCAGGGTTATATACGAGATTGGGCCATTGGATATTACCTATGAAGGGCTCTCCCAGGGAGCATTTATGGCAATACGACTTATCTTGCTAATTGTAGGGACTTCGCTTCTCACTCTTACCACATCACCTATTGCATTGACTGATGGGATTGAAAGGCTGCTTTCACCCTTTAAGCGAATAGGGATTCCAGCACATGAGCTTGCAATGATGATGACTATTGCCCTAAGATTTATACCTACCCTCTTGGAAGAGACCGATAAAATCATGAAGGCTCAAATGGCCAGAGGAGCTGATTTTGAGAGCGGAAACCTTATAAATCGGGCAAAAAACATGGTGCCGCTACTTGTCCCACTTTTCATAAGTGCCTTCCGTAGGGCTGATGACCTGGCTATGGCTATGGAAGCAAGATGTTACCGGGGTGGGGAGAATAGAACAAGAATGAAAGAGCTGTATATGACTGGTTTAGATATAGCGGCATTTATCATATTTATAGTATTTGTCATTGGTGTTTTTGCCAGCAGGTTTTTTGTATAGGTGTTTAGATGAATATAAAAATACTGATTGAATATGATGGAACAGGCTATCATGGATGGCAGAGGCAAAAAAATGCCTTATCAATTCAAGAGGTTCTTGAGGATGCAATTAGTTCAATTACAAGGGAAACAATAAAAATCATTGGGGCTGGAAGAACCGATGCAAAAGTTCACGCTATAGGTCAAGTGGCAAACTTTAGATCAAATACCAAAATACCCATAGAAAAGTTGCCTTATGCTATAAACAGTCGTCTTCCTAATGATATAGCAGTAAAAGACGCGAAAATCGCACCCGAAGATTTTCATGCTCGGTTTTCGGCAAAGAGCAAGATATATATCTACAGAATATACAATGCCCCATTTCCTTCGCCGCTTTTAAGGAATTACACTTCTTTATTATCCTGAACACATGA
>DUTQ01000024.1 GCA_012841995.1 Thermoanaerobacterales bacterium
ATTTTTTTTAGATAATTGTAATAATTCAGATGAGGGCAGGCTTTAAGCCCTGCCCTCAATATTTATTAATCAGGGCAAGTAAATGTGATTACTATTAAACCTGTAATTTTAAATGCTGATTTTCCTGCACAGCTGTCTACAAATGTAGCGTCAAGGCTTTCTGGATCAACAGTTATCTGTACATCTGTCGGCAAGACAGATGTGTCTGGGCATGATACACAAAGGGTTTCCTCTATACAAACACTATCATTGCAGCAGACCCATGAGACCTGTTCGCCATCAGTGATTTCCAAAGCATTTTGAACACAGACACAACCCAAGAGATCTGTTTTTGGCATTTCAAAATCACATGTAATCTCTGTTGTATCTACAATTACAGTTCCGGTTCCTATTTCAGTTCCTTCACAGAGGAATGTGCAATTAGAAACTATTGCCGATGTAATTACAGGTTGTTCTTCTGATATTACCGGCTCAAAACCTTCAGGGACTGATACATAACAGCAGAATGGTACCGTTTTTATGCCTGGCGGCAATGGTGAAACTTGCTCACATACAGGTCCATTGATGGTCTGTGATGGAGTAGTTTGAAATACATCTGTTCCAGCCTTTAGCCCTACATTCACACAATCTTCGTCAAGAATTGCATTTAGTGTAAAGCAAAACCGTGCAGTTTCATCAGTGGCTACACTTTCATCAAACTTTATACCAATAAGGTTTACCTGATTCCCCGATGGGTTTGGTTTTGTAACCTTTTCACAATTTGCATCTGAGACCGGACCGCCATTAATTTGTTTTGTGCAATTTACGATGTTTACAAAGTTTATAAACTGATTTGGATTATTTGGACATATTTCTACAACAAAATTGTTTAAATCATGTTCAGCATCGGGAGTCCCGACAACATCATAGCAAAATTGCGTGGTATTATCTATAATAGTTCTGGATACAAAGGTAATCTGATATCCACCTATTGTAACTGAAGTTCTTTCACATGCCATATTACTTCACCTCCGTTTCTAGTAACATCTTATGATGAAAAAATTTTTTTGTTACACTAAACATAACATATCATGGGGACGGTTCTTTTGATATATATCAAAAGAACCGTCCCCATGATATGCCCATGATATGTTATATGGTATTTATAGGACATGTTACGAGATTTGATAAACTTGAATAGGATATAAGAAGTCAGATATTTTCATAAGGAGGGTAAGTAAATGTTAGAAGACATTATTCCTCAAGGGGTTATTGTAAATTGGGGAAGCTCAAGTGAGAAAAAATATACACTGCAATACGAATCTTGTGATGATTTTAGCCATCTTTCTGCAGATGTTTTATTAAAACATGAAGGGCGCATGTTAAAAGTAAAAGTGCATTTTAAAAAAGCTTGTCCTGGGAGGAGGCTTTCTGTTGCTGTTTTAGTTTTTGAGTGTGGCTTAAAGGATAGTAAGATGAGAGCTATGAGGGTATGTGAACTCGCTGTACCATGTAACACTAGTGGTTTTTCCACAGATGAATTTTGTTTTGTATTTCCCGAAAAGGCCTTTTGTGACTATAAAAGCTTTAAGATTGCTGTCATTGCTCACTACGCAGATTTTCCGCAAAACATATGCAGGTGAATACTGGAGCTATTTTTAATTAATAATAAATTAAATGGCCTACTTTGAATTGACGTAAATATCAAAACCTGGAGTAAACTAACGTTTACAGGGTCTACCAGAGAATTGGACAATCTAATTTAAACATTTATACCTTTTTTTGTTAAAAGATCGGTTGACAATAGATAGTTAAAAGTGTTACAATTTGACATAATAAATGATAATTGTTTTCAATGACAGGAGAGTGTATAAAATATGAAAGCAAACGAGGAACGCCTCGATTATTTTGATATAAAAAGCGACTTGACAAAGCTTACATTTTTAAATGAAGGCGATGAAGCGGAAATTGCAGCCATAAGAGCTGGTAGAACTGCAACACAGAGGCTTAATGAGATGGGCCTTGTGCCTGAAACCAAAATAAAGGTATTGAGAAAAGGTGCATTAAGAGGGCCTATTGAAATATTAGTTAGAAATTCACATTTAGTAATAGGAGCTGGTCTTGCTTCAAAAATATACGTAAGGACTATTTAAATTCACTATAAAATCGGGATGTAAAGAGGGAAAAATTTATGAATAATGAAATCGTAGTAGCACTTGCAGGTAATGCGAATGTAGGGAAAAGTGTAATCTTCAATCATCTAACAGGCTTAAACCAAATAATCGGCAACTGGCCTGGCAAAACAGTCGAAAGGGCTGAAGGCACATTAAAATTTAAAGGAAGAACTATAAAGATCATTGACTTGCCGGGTATTTATTCGCTATCTGCATATTCACAGGAAGAAATTGTTTCTATGGAGTTTATAGCATTAGAAAAACCGGATGTTGTTATAAATGTTGTGGATGCATCAAATCTTGAGAGAAACCTATTTCTCACTATTCAGCTAAAGGAATTACATGTCCCAATGGTATTGGCTTTAAACCAGGTTGATTTTGCAAAGAGTAAGGGGATTGAAATAGATACCGAGGTTCTTTCTGAAATATTAGATGTACCTGTCGTAAAGACTGTTGCCACAAAGGGGAAGGGCCTCGATGTATTGCTGAGCACTGCATTAGAAATCGCGGATTCGAGTAGTAGGGGCGAAATAGTTAGTTATGATTTTGACAATGAAAAGCTGCTTATATATAGAGAAGAAATTAATAATGCAATAAAGAACATCTGTAACATATTGTCCAAATGGGATAATGATATCGTGAAATCCTATCATCCTCTGTGGCTCTCATTGAAACTTATAGAGCAAGATAAATATATAGTGGAAAAGATAAAAAAAGAGGCTGGTAGAGACAGGATATACAAGGAAATTCAAGATGAGATTAAAACATTACAAGATAAATTTAATCAGCCTATCTCAACTTTAGTGACATCAGATCGCTACAAGATTGCCTCATACATTGCAGAAAAAAGTACAAAAAAAGCAACCAATAAAATTATGGTCAGTGATTTAATAGATAATATTGCGCTTAATAATTTTTGGGGATATGTATTGATGGCATCAATCATATTTATATCGTTTTATGGTATGTTTAGGTTTGGAGAATATTTTTCAGAGGTACTTTCAGATTGGTTTTACCGCCTTAAACCGCTTGTATACAATGCAAGCATTGCCCGGGCTTATAAGGATATCTTATGGAATGGATTAATCGAAGGCTTTATTTCTGCAGTCACAATTGTATTGCCATATATATTGCCGTTTTATATATTTCTTGCAATACTTGAAAATTCCGGATACCTGGCTAGGATAGCGTTTCTCATGGATAAAACAATGCACAAGATAGGGCTTCACGGAAAAGCCATTATACCAATACTCATGGGAATTGGCTGTAATGTGCCAGCGGTACTTGGGACAAAGATACTTGAAACAGATAGAGAAATATTCATATCATCATTTATGTCTACACTTGTCCCTTGTTCGGCAAGGATTGTTATCATCCTCGGCACGATAGGTGTTTTTATGGGGCCTCAATATGCCCTTGCTGTATTTGCACTTGATATTTTGATTATTTACATATTGGCGTTTTTTGCAAATAAAATGATTCCAGGTAGACCATATGACCTTATTATGGAACTTCCGGACTACAGGATGCCCGCTTTAAAGCCTACGTTAAAACAGACATGGTTTAGAATAAAGGATTTTTTGTATGTGGCACTTCCGATAATAGTAGTGGGAAGCCTTGCAATTGAAGTATTAAAAACGTTAAACATATTTGAATATATAACACGTGTGACAGATCCCGTAATTGTAAATTTCCTTGGGCTTCCTTCTGTAACAGGTATTGTTTTGATATTTGGATTGCTCCGGAAGGAACTGACGCTTATAATGTTGCTTGCACTTTCGGGGACAACGTCCATAGCACATGTTTTATCCCCAAGGCAAATGATTGTTTTTGGGATAGTAACTATGATCTATATACCATGTATTGCTACAATTGCTGCATTAAAGAAAACAGTTGGTTGGAGAAAAACTGCCTTGATTGTTATTTTAGAAATTTTTGGAGCATTATTGATA
>DUTQ01000186.1 GCA_012841995.1 Thermoanaerobacterales bacterium
CTCTTCAGCACTTAATACACTAAACTGCATAGGTGTATATCGAAGTTTCATTATGTGGCCATCTGATTTATGTAGTTTTTTTCTATTCTGTACTCTTGTACCATCGTTTACACAAACTACGAAGTGATATCCCCCACTTCCCAAGCCCAAGTCAACTGCAGTAGTGTTCAAGAGCACGTCATCGCCTTCTTGGATTTTTCCAGTTAACAAGTCATAGTTTATGGCCCTTTGCTCGCCGGTATCTGTAACCACATTTATTTCAGTACAACCTCCATAGCTCCTTAAGATTTTCACAACCTTGCCTTTTCGGTAATTTATCATTTCCGCCCTCCTAGGGTTTAAAGTTTATCTGCCTAAGTTATCTAAAAAGCTCAATATCCGATTGTGTTTAATGACATCGCTCAATGAGTATTTTTCGGTAAATATGTGAATTGCAACAAGTAGCAGCAATGTGACTATCTTTTCATAATGCCCAAATTGAAATGTTGCAAAAATGCCTGCTGATATCCCTAGTACATTAGACCCAGCATCACCCATCATACAGCGGGCTTTAAGATCAAAGGGGAAGTATCCGATAATGGAACCGATAAGTGGTATCATCAACAGGAAGGAAATGTAGTTGCCTGTGAAGATAGCGTTTATTCCGAAAACCAAAATCAAGAGTATGTAAAATTTTATGGCCCTGCCCGGTCTCAAGTCGAATAGGTTTAAGAGATTTATAAAAAGTGCCATCATGAGAGTGTTGATAATTATATCAAAAAGGCCTGAACAGAAAAACATGCTCATAATAAAGGATATGAGAAGACCTACTATAGCCTTTAGTGCACCTGTAGTAAGCCTCCCGGATAAAAGTGCCTTGAAATGGCCTTTTAATCCCAGTGTATCTCTTGATCCTACCATATCATCAAAAAACCCAATCAAGCTTTCAGCAAAGAAAGCCATGGAAAGTATTAATATATTAATTAAATATATGATTTCAAGTAAATTCAATTTGGTGATTATCAAGTAAATCGCATACCATGGCAATATGTAGAGAACAAATACTATGCCTATACCTTGTGGTATAAGTTCACCTTTATAATTTTCTGCAAGCCGACCCCCTCGGGAAAATACGTCTATGAAAAAAGGGGTGAAATAGTATCCGGCAAGCACTGAAACACAAAAGATCAGCAGGATAAATAAATTATTATGCAATTTGCTTTCTCTCCCCAATTTTTTTCAATAACACCTTTAATATATCAAAGAACTGTTTGCCTCGATGCATAAAGCCTTTTATATTTCTACCGGTGACATCATGATACATATCAACTTCTACTTCTTTGACTTTGTAACCTTTTTTTAATATATCAATCAACATTCCAACTTCAAGCCCGTAGCCATCAGGTATACGGCCAATTTCCTCCAAAATTTCACGCTTAAAGGCCCTCTGCCCTGAAAGTGCACACGTTACTTTTTCACCGGTAAAAAGCCTCACACCATAAAAAGCCAGGCCTTTTACAAGGCCAAAGCCTCCTTTTGTCTTGACCGGCTTAAACTTTGCAATGACAGCATCGGCATCTCCCTTGATTATTGGCAATACCAGTTTATAAAACTCATGAGAACTTTCTTTTAAGTCTGCATCCAAAAATACTACAATATCGCCATCAGCCATTTTCATGCCATGATTAAGTGCCCCACCCTTGCCTACATTCTCATCAAGCCTTATAACTTCAACTCCTGTTTGTCTAGCCTTTTCATACGTCTTATCAGAGGAACCATCATCAATTACAACAATGCTTAGTTTCGTATCCTGATCAAACTTATGTTCAGATTTTTTAATGCCTTTTATGGTCTCTTCTATATTGTGTTCTTCATTAAATGCCGGTATCAATACTGATATCTTCACTTCTCCTCCTCCTCGGCTAAATCAGGCATTAGGCTTCTTGCCGATTTTTTTATCCCGAAGTTTCCTTCATGGCCTTTCATTATCAATACTACAGAGGTCTGCCCTATGATAGAATCCACATTGTCTACAGTGGAAATTCTGGCCTTCTTATAAGAATCTATATATGAGTAAGGCACATCACTTGCTTCAACTCCGATTACAGTAATACCAGCTTTTTTAAGTTCCTTTATCAGAGGCAAGTCAATTATTTCCGGCTTGTCAGTTTCTTCCTTGTCTCCTCCTGCAATGATTACAAAATTGGGAGCACTCAAATTGCCGTCAATATCTATATATCCCTTTTCCTCTAGGTAGTTTGCAGCTTCTTGATTGCCTTGAGTTATTATATCAGCAATCCTCTGAATTATAAAGGTCTGAATATTTAGATTGGTTTCGGCACCAAAATACTCGAGAAGTTCATTCTTCTCTATATCAGAAATATTTAAAACTTTATCAGTAATTAAGATGCTGGAGTTTATGTTTGCACCTGCGTTCTTTAATGTGTGTTTTAAATCAGAACATGCGTAAGTTGTTTCTATTATAGATACGTTTGCATTTACGCCTTTGAGCTTATCTTTTATATAATCTGAAAAGATGTTATGCATATACATCTCATTTCTTTGAATATGCTCTTGTAGTGCCTTAACCTCATTTTCTAATGCTAAACTGTTCTCACTCATGCGGTCATATTTTTGTTCCATTGTTTTAATAAGGCTCTCCTGTTGTTGTAATACTATATCTTGTGAGTCAAGTTGAACACCTAATAGTATGCCTATGCCTAAAGCAAGAAATACAGAAATCACTGTAATCACTAGATATTTTATATTTATCAGCATTTTAAATCTCCTTACTAACCCATAATCATTTTTATTCTTAGTTCAAGTAACTTCAATAAATACTGCATGGGAGGGGAAGTCATCAGTATCATTGTGATTGGCACCAATGCTGCCACCAAAATCCCCAATATATAATGAGGCTTTAATTTTTGATTGTAAAGCTTGCTAGCCCCTTTTGCATCAATAAGTATTGACCCCACTTTAAGTCTTACTAAAAAAGTACTTGCCATTCCCTTGCGGCCTTTTTCCAAAAAGTCTATCATGTTGGAGTGGCTGCCTACGGCTACAATTAAGTCAGCTCCTTTTTCGTATGCAAGCAACATGGCAATGTCCTCGCTTGTACCTGGGGCAACAAATTTTTTAGCAGAAAGCCCCATTTGTTTTATTCTGGCAAGGCCAGGGGCCCTCCCATCAGGATAAGCATGCACTATGATTTCATCACATCGCTTTAATGCCTCATCACTTACACTGTCCATATCGCCAATTACAACATCCGGCTTGTAGCCAAACTCCATAAGTGCATCTGCTCCACCGTCTACGCCAACTAATACCGGCTTCATCTCATCTATATACGTCTTCATTACAGCTAGGTCTTCCTTAAAATTATTTCCCCTCACTACAATAAGTACGTGTTTGCCTTCAAAACAGGTATCAGTTTGCGGAATATCCACGCCACCCATGATAAAATATTTTTCCCGTTTTGCGTATTCCAAGGTGTTGTCTATAAAATCATCAAGAGCCTTTTCTATGTTTTGGCGTGCTTTTTCCATTTCATTTTCAAGTATCTCTTTAGTAAACACCTGACCTTCTGCAATCAAAACATCACCAGAGTAGATCTTTCCATCATCTGTAATAGTTATGGTTGTATTTTCTTCTAATTGCATAATGTGTTCGCCTACATTATCTATTAACAGGATATTGGCATCTAATATTATTTCAGGGCCTAGGTTTGGATATTTGCCGGTTATGGACTTTCGAGCATTTATTACAGCTTTAACCTTTTTTGCGACAAGGCTTGATGCACCCACCTCGTCAAGGTCCTCATGACATATAACAGCTATATCCCCTGGATTTAACCGCTTTACAAGGTTTTTAGTTTTAAAATCAACTTTTGCACAGCTTGTCAAACTCATAATAAACATCACTCATCTCATTTTATTACTATCCACCATAATTGTACTAAAAAAATTAATAAAGTAAACAGTGCAAGCAGTACATCATGTTTTGTTGCATCAGATAAACTAGCCTGATATAATAGCACTGAAATAGGTTATCTAAATCTCTAACCAATTATTGTGCTTATCTGACGGCAGTTACTTCGCACTGACTGATAAGACCTTTATTAAATTATAGGTAATGGTGGATGAAATGAAAAAATTTGATTGCAATACCCTAAAGCGTTTTATTTTAGTTTTTGTCTTAATATGTATTTTATCACATTCTACAGCTTTTGCAGAAGTAAAAATACAAGGTAAAGCCCAAAAAAAGGCCCCCGGCAAGGTTATTATGTTTATCATGGATAATATTAATTATGATGATATCACAAATTATGGCGGCAACAATCTTCAGTTTCTAGTGCAAAACGGCGCATTGGGGCTGATGAATGTAAATTCCGGTGGTTCTTTTAGGGGAGTAAACTCATACGCAACTATAGGTGCAGGCAACTACGCAGTAAGTTCTCCGTATTCCAATTATTCAGGTGGGTATAGTGATTTATTGGGAAATGAAACTATAAACACAGTCTATTTGAGAAATACAGGCAAAAACATGTATCCTGAAAATATCGCATATACTGAAATCATAAACATGATCCGGGAAAACCAAAAATTGGACAGGCCCATAAAGGTTGGACTTCTTGGCTCACTTTTAAATGAAGGTGGTTTTAAGACAGCGTTAATAGGAAATGAAAGTACAACATTTGAAAGAATTAAAGCACATGCTGCACTAATTACTATGAACGATGAAGGTATTACAAATTTTGGCAATGTAAGCAACAACCTCCTTAAAAAAGATCCCATGAGTCCATATGGCATTAAGACTGATTATAATGCACTTTTTGATGCTTATACCGATGTTAAAGATAAGGCTGATTTGATAGTAATACAGTCTGGCGATACAAGTCGCTTGGATTCTTATAAGTATTATTCAGACGAAATGTATGTAGAAGCAAAAGACAATATCTTTAAAGATGTAGATATATTTTTGGGTAATTTAATCAAAACTATAGATGAAGACTCTATTTTGCTTTTTGTGGTTCCTTTTCCACCTTCGGAAGATATTGCGATAGGCAAAAAACTTACCCCTGTAATGGCTTATGGCAAGATGTTTTCTAATAGGGTGCTTTTTTCATCTACTACAAAAAGGGATGGTATTATAACAAATACGGATATCACTGCACATATTATAGATTTTTTTGAATTGGAAAAAGAGCCTTCTATGATCGGTCATGAGCTCTCAACTATAGACAAAGACATGCCTTTGAAATTCATAAACGACACAAATACAGTATGCGCCTTCAATTATATCAATAGGCCTGCTGCAATTCGGGTTTTTATTTTGTTTATAATTGCAACTCTTTTATTCACCATACTATTTGCAGTCTATTTTAAAAAATACTTGATCTATATGAAGCCTGTGCTTACAGGTGTAATGATAACACCAATGGCATTTCTGCTCATATCTTTATTCAATCCGACTAGTGCTACTAAATTTAATTTGCTTATGGCTTGTTTTATTACAGTTTTTGGCTTGGCTATTGCCTTTTTTTTAAAAGATAATTTAAGCATATTTACAGTGACTTTGCTTACTTCTACGCTATTAATACTAATTGATACATTTATGGGAAGCCCTCTTGCTCGGACATCCATATTGAGCTATGACCCTATCGTTGGGGCAAGATTTTATGGGATAGGCAATGAATTTATGGGGTTTTTATTAGGCTCAACTATTATAGGAACTGCCTCGCTTATTGATAAATATCGTAAACACCATAAGCTAGTTAAACTTTTCAGTATTATACTATTGATAGTTGTTCTAGTAACTCTTGCACTGCCAAGTTTAGGGACAAATGTAGGAGGAACAATAGCAGCTTTTATAGGCTTTGGCATTTATACCATATTACTGTTTAAAGAAAAGATAACTACAAAAGATATCACCTTTATAGGGATTTTGCTTTTTGTCATGCTTTTAGCCTTATTTATATATGATGGGATGCAGCCTGCTGAAACACAATCTCATATTGGCCAAACAAGTTCAATGGTCAAACA
>DUTQ01000187.1 GCA_012841995.1 Thermoanaerobacterales bacterium
GCAACAAAAACTCATCATAAGGACTGCAAGTTCTGCAAGTAGCAATGATCTACATGTACGCCCCTGGCATTGCCCCATCCCACAGCGGGTTATTCGCTTTATTTCGTCCATATCGGTATATCCTTTGCCGATTACTTCTTGGATTTCTTCTAGGCTTATGTCTTCACAACGGCATATTATTGTTTTGCTCTTCATTTTCCATCGCCCCCTACCCTTATGTTCCTTACTACCATTGATAGTTCTTTTGGAACAGCTACGGTGATGACTGGTGTCCTGTCTTCGTATTTGCCGTTTCTTATTTTTACTACTTTGCCTTGTGATACTTTGTTGCCTCCACGGTCTAGTAGGTCTACTTCTTGGCCTTCTTTAGGTAGTGGTAGGAATTCATATGGCAGTGATACTGTTGCTTCTTTGTCTGAGTAGGTTTCGTCTATTATGAATATGGCAAGGCCGGGACATTTGCTTACACATAGACCGCATCCTGTGCAGTTGTCATAGTCTATTTCGGGTTTGTCGTTTATGTCTTTAAATTCTTGGATTGCTCCCTGTTTGCATGCGGTGTTGCATGGGTTGCAGGGTATTTCTTGGAAACATTCTATCATTACCACTGGCCCTTTTGCCAGTCTTTCTTTTGGCGGTATTCTGGTTTCTAGGTCTTCAGTGGTTGGTATTCCATTTTGTAATAGCATCATTTTCCCTCCTTAAGATACTAGTTGTGAGATTCCTTCTCTTATTTTCTCGCCTACTGGTCCTGATCTTAAGTCATGTAGTTGGTTTAGTGCTTCTTGGTGTTTTTCTTCGTATGTGCCGTTGTCATAACCTAGGCTTTTTGCTGCGTTTAGACCGGCTAGTCTGCCTTCTATCATGGCGCTGCTGGCTTCTTCTACTCCGGCTACGTCGCCTGCTACGTATATGCCGGTTACTGAGGTTTCTAGGTCGTTTGTTCTTGTGGGTACGTGGCCGCCTAGTTGTGGGACGTATTTCATGTTGCAGCCTGCTTGCCATAGTAGTTCAGCTAGTGGGGATAGGCCCACTGATATGCATAATACGTCGACTTTTAATACTTTTTCTGTGCCGGGAATTGGTTGCCAGTTTTGGTCTACTTTCCAGATGCTTGCTCGTTCTAGTGCTTTGGTTATTTGGTTTGGATAGGCTGCTTTTACTGAATAGGATGTTAGGATTGGTACGCCTAGTCTTGCTACTTTTGATGCGTGGACTAGGTAGCCGCCTATTTTGGGGGCTGCGTCTATGATGGCTTTTACGTTTACTCCGGCTTGCATTAGTTGGTAGCTTACTATTAGGCCTATGTTACCTGCGCCTACCATTAATACGTCGTTTCCGGGAACTACTCCGTGTTCGTTCATTAGTGTCTGGACTGCTCCGGCTCCGTATATTCCGGGTAGGTCGTTGTTTACAAATGGTAGGAATTTTTCTGATGCGCCTGTTGCTATGATGATTTTGTCTGCTTTTAGTTTTACAAATTTTTCTTCTTCTACTTCTATGCCTATTACCCCGTCATCTGGATAGTAGCCGATTACTTCTGAGTTGTTCATTATTTTGATCTTTGAGTGGTTTTGGGCTTCTTTGGCTAGTAGTTTGCCTATGTCTATGCCTCGGGTTGAGGCGTGCTCTTTTTCTGAGCCAAAGAACATGTGGGTCTGTTTTACTAGTTGACCGCCTAGGTTGTTGTTTTTGTCTACTAGGGTTACTTCGGCTCCCATTTCGGCTGCTGCTAATGCTGCCATTAGGCCTGCCGGGCCGCCGCCTATTACTGCTATTTCTGTCTTTCTCACTTTAGATCACCCCTGTCTCTTTGCGTTTCTACTACCATCCCTTCACGAAGTTTTTCTGTGCATACTCTTACGTTGGGTTCTCCGTTTACTGTCATTAGGCAGGATGAGCAGTTGCCTATTGCACAGTAAAATCCTCTGGCTCGATGCGAGTTCTTGCTATAGCTTAATACCATTACTCCGTTTGCATGAAGGGCTGATGCTATGGGTTCTCCTTCATACCCTTTCATCTTTTTGCCATCAAATGTGAATTCTACTTCTTTCTTTTTTTCAAAGGTCAAAATAGGATGTTGCTCAATTCGCATTATTGTCCCTCCTTGTGAAATGTTTATTTAAGTATAAATCATTTGAATATTTTTTGTATACATCCCCCCAGTTTCAAATATTAATCAACAGCCTCCTTATATAATTTTATTTATATAAATTGAATTGATTGGCACATTTTGAATTGATTGGCACATTGTCTAACTTTTATTTTTTCAAAAGATACATACGCAATCTGTTTAAATGTAACTTCATCCTCTCTGAAGCTTGGTCTTCATCTCTTTCCTTTATCGCTTTGACAATACATGAATGTTCTTTGCAAAGATTAAGCCAATCCTCAAAATCTAAAATGGATTTTTCCCTTAACTCTGTAGTCAGTGTAAGCATAAAACTAACCATCTCTTTTAGCATGAAGTTATGGGACATTTCTGCAAGCTTTAGGTGAAATGCCAAGTCCATATCTTTCTTATGATATTCTTCCAATGTTGCATCAAAACCGTGGTACTTTTCATCAATCTCTATAAGTTGTTTTAGTTCTTTTTCATCAGCCCTTTTTGCTGCAAGCCTTACTACTTCAACTTCCACAATTTCGCGGGCTTCTACGACATCTAACAAGGCATCCCTTTCTAAGTCCGATGTAGTAACCTTTAATAAGGATAGTTCTCCAGTCTTTCTCAGGTATCTTCCTCCTCCAGGCTTGCTTTCAACAAGCCCCCTATACTCTAGTACACGGAAAGCCTCCCGCAACACGGCGCGACTAACTCCCAACCTTTCCATGAGGATCCTTTCAGATGGAAACTTATCTCCAGGGAGTATGTCACCTTTGTTTACCATATCCATTATTTGATCTATTATAGTTTCATATAATCTAACGTTTTTAACTTTTCGGAAAATCATGTGTTTCCTCCCTCTATGGGGTACTGGGTTACCCGCTCATTATATATAATTCGATATTTTTTCGGAAAATCCTCTTTAATAAACATAATTCAGTAAATTTTTTTAAATAGTTAAAATAGTTTTTTGTATATATGTTTTTGATTGTCTAATATGCTTGACTGTGCTAACATATACATAATAAAGTCGATTTTTTAGGTGATATAATATGGCAATCATAAGTGTTTCTAACCTGGAAAAAAGCTTTGGCGCAAATAAAATAATTTCCAAAGCTAGTTTTATAATAGAGGAAAAAGATAAAATAGGTTTTGTTGGCTTGAATGGTGCGGGTAAATCAACTCTGTTAAAGATTCTAGCTGGAAAAATACCTTTTGATAGTGGAGATCTTTCAATATCAAAAGGTATTAAGATTGGTTATCTTTCTCAGGACTTAATTTCCAGAGATTATAAAACAGTAGGTGAGCTACTGCATTCTGTGTTTGAAAAACAAAGGCAATTAGAAAAACAGCTGCGAGCATTGGAAATGAATATGTCCAAACCGGAGATATACGAAGATCCAAAACAATTAAAAAGGTTGATGGACAATTACGCAAAACTCCAGGAGGTCTTTAAAGATGAAGGAGGTTTTGAAATCCAAAGTCGCATCCGCGGTGTTTTAAATGGTCTAGGATTTGAAGATGAGGATATCCCTATATCAACTTTAAGTGGTGGCCAAAAAACCAGTCTTGCACTTGCGCGAATCCTTCTTGAATCTCCCGATCTTTTATTGTTAGATGAGCCTACAAATTACCTTGATATAGATTCAATACAGTGGCTTGAAGGCTTTCTAAAAGACTATCCTAAGGCAATTGTTGCAGTATCACATGACAGGTATTTTTTGGATCGCATTGTAACAAAAATCTTTGAATTGGAAAATACAAATTTATCCATATATACTGGGAATTATACCGATTATAAGATTAAAAAACAAAAAGCCTTGAAAATCAGCGAAAAACATCAGGAACTAAGGCAGCAAGAAGCCGAGCGTTTAAAAAAGAGTATACAAAATTTTATTTCTCACAGAAATTACAAACAGGCAGACAGTCGTAAAAAGAAGTTAAATGAGCTATACAGCATACCTTCTAATAATTTTGGCAACCATGGTGCTATGAATATCCAAATGGATATGAAACACAGAAGTGGCAACGAAGTCGTTACAATAAGTGACCTTTGTTTTTCATATGATGATAAAGATATCTTATCTAACATAAATCTCAAGGTATTTCGGGGTGAACGAATAGGAATAATAGGCCCAAATGGTGTAGGCAAATCCACAATTCTGAAAATAATTGCAGGTATGTTGAAACCTCAAAGTGGAAATATTGCTTTCGGCCATAATGTCCTGACTGCGTATTTTGCTCAAGAACACGGAGGTCTTTTGCCGGAATCTACTGTCTTATCCGAAGTATGGTCTGTCGCCCCAGAGCTTTCCGTCACACAAATACGAACTTTTTTAGGAAATATGCTGTTCTCTGGTGAAGAAGTGGAAAAAAATATACAAATGCTAAGCGGTGGTGAAAAAAGCCGGGTGAGTTTGGCAAAAGCAATTTTACAAGGGGCAAATGTATTGCTGTTAGATGAGCCCACAAACCACCTTGATATTGTGTCAAAAGAAAAACTTGAACAAGCATTAAACCAATTCGACGGCACAATCATTGCAGTTTCCCATGATCGTTATTTTTTATCAAGTATCGCAACTCGTATTTGGGAGTTAGATAATGGGGCTATAAAGGATTTCCATGGAGATTTTAATTATTATTTAGAAAAGATTAAGGAAATAGAAAATGAGAAAAAAAATGTGCCCGAGCCTGAAGAAAACAAGACTCAGCAAAAAAAATCCAGGGTTTTAGAGAGAAAACAAAGAGAACAAAAAAAACAAGTAGAGGCCAAATTAAAAAAATTAGGACAACAGATACTACAAAAAGAAAGTGAATTGGAAAAGCTTGAGCACATGCTGTGCAAGCCAGAGGTTTACAGTAATCCAGAAAAAGCAAAACAGGTTAACAACATGTATAAAACAGTGATTGCCGAGCTGGAGGATTTATATAATAAACTTGCATAATTGTGGTATTAACACATTTAAAAGGTATCTAATATTAAATAAAGGGGCGTATTTTCAAATTGAAAAACGATTTTTTGACATTAGGTATTGAAACATCTTGTGATGAAACTTCTGCTGCAATTACCTCTGATGGCCGAAGCATATTATCTAACTGTATCTTTTCGCAAATTAAATGGCACGAAAAATTTGGTGGTGTTGTGCCTGAAATCGCTTCAAGAAAACACCTTGAGGCAATTTGCCACGTAACACAAAAAGCTCTTGATGATGCAAAAATAGAATTTAGCGATATAGACCTTGTTGCTGTAACATGCGGGCCTGGGCTTGTTGGCGCGCTGTTGGTAGGTGTGTCTTATGCAAAGGGTTTATCTTATGCACTCAAAAAACCTCTTGTAGGGGTAAACCACATTGAAGGCCACATATTTGCTAATTTTCTTGAAAATGATTTTGCACCTCCATTTATTTGCCTTGTTGTCTCTGGAGGTCATACACACCTTGTTTATGTAAAAGATTATGGTGAATATGAACTATTGGGTCAAACAGTAGATGACGCTGCCGGTGAAGCTTTTGATAAAACGGCAAGGGCTTTAGGACTCGGATATCCAGGAGGCCCGCTTATCGATAAGGCTGCAAAAGCCGGCAATGAAAATGCTATTTCATTCCCTATTGCGCACATAAAAGATCGAAAGCTTTCCTTCAGCTTTAGTGGCTTAAAATCTTCCGTGCTAAATTACTTGAACAATGCAAGGCAAAAGGGTATTCCGATAGTTGTAGAAGATGTAGCAGCTAGTTTTCAAAAAGCTGTGGTTGACGCACTTGTGGACAACACATTAGAGGCAGCAAAAACTAAAAATTGTAGAACCATTGCACTGGCTGGCGGGGTTGCCGCCAACAACAAGCTCCGAGAACAGCTTACAAAAGCGGCAGGCGATGGCTATAGTATACACTATCCAGAACCCATACTCTGCACAGATAATGCCGCTATGATAGCGTGTTCAGGGTATTATAGATACTCTATGGGTTTCATATCTGATATGACTTTAAATGCCTACGCAAACCTTAAACTCTTTTGAATAAGTTGTGGATAGCGTGGATAATTACTTTGTGGATATTGTGGACAACCTGCTTAATATTTATTCATAAGTCGGTTTGCCTGTGGATAACTCTGTGGATATGTGGATAATTACAGTTTTTTCTAAAATATATCTAAATTAAATCCTTCCACATTATTATGGCATCCTCATGATCGTCCATATAATAACCTTTTCTTATGCCAGATGGCTCAAAACCCAATTTTGAATAAAGGTTTTGTGCTATATAGTTAGTCTTTCTAACCTCTAATGTCATCTTTTCTGCTCCGTTTTTTAGGGCTAAATTAATCAGATACCTCATTAAAAGCTCCCCAATCCCAAATCCTCTATATTCGGGGAGTAATCCTATATTCGTAACATGGGCCTCATCAAAAACCAGCCACATGCCTGCATAGCCAACCAGTTTCTCTCCTATTTTTACAATAATATACCGAGAAAGTTTGTTTTCTGTTAGTTCACTTAAAAATGCATACCGAGACCATGAATTTTTAAAACAGCTTGCTTCAACCTTTAATACATCATCAAGGTCTTCAACCTTCATTGATTCAACTGTTATGTTTTGTGCAAGCTTTTCCTCCATGACGCTCCTCCCATTTTTCTTCAGCATTTGATTTGCGAATATAGAAAGGCTCTAACGTAAAGCAATCATCATAATTTCCCTTATTAAAAGCATCTAGCCCTGCTGATGCTATTGAAGAGGCCTTTGGCATTAAAAATGACGGGTGAGCTTTTAGGATATTGCTTTGTTTCCCACTAGTTTCAAGCTCTGTTGTAACTTTCTCCATTATGAGTTGTGCTGCATCTCCCAAGATAATGACCTCTTTATTTAAATCAAGTAGCAGCTTTGCAAGCTCACTGTTGTTTATCAATAGATAATCCTTTAGCCGACAGAGTTTTCCGGCTTGCCAGTTATATAGCGATGTATAAGACTCTTGCCTTTGAGCATTTATAACAGGACAAATAAGTGAATCTGAAAACATCAAGTTATATGCCAAGCCGTCTAATGTATTGACGCCAATAATAGGTTTATTGCATGCATGGGCAATGCCTTGGGCACATGCCATCCCTATGCGAATACCTGTAAAAGACCCAGGGCCTTTTGAGACAGCTACAGCATCTATGTCATCCAATGTTAAATTCGAATCTTTTAAAACCCTGTCCACTATTGGCATCAATTTCTCTGAATGGACCTTTTTATTATTTACTAAATACTCAGCTGAAAGTTTTGCCGGATTTAAAACTGCAACAGCAGCTACTATTGAGGATGTATCTATGCCTAATATGTTCAATTGGTTTTCAGCTCCTGAATTATTTTTTCGTAATAGTTACTTTCATAATTTAACAATATTTCTCTAGTATTTTCATCAATCGTATTTATCTCAATCCACAGGACATCTTCCGGAAGGAGGGATGTAATCCGTTCAGCCCATTCTATAACTACAACATATCCTGAAAGAAAATCATCAAAACCGATGTTTATCATGTCTTCAGGCCCTTTTAACCTGTAAGCATCCATGTGGGCTAATGGTTTGGACCCATCATATACATTTATTATAGTAAAAGTCGGACTTGTTATATCATCATTTATCCCTAATCCTCGACCTATCCCCCGAGTAAAAGCGGTTTTTCCGGCCCCCAAGTCACCTATCAAAGCCACTATATCCCCTGGTTTCAACAGAC
>DUTQ01000188.1 GCA_012841995.1 Thermoanaerobacterales bacterium
AAGTGTAAGCAAGGCTATTATAAACTTTAAAATGGCCATAGCTCTAGGCTGTTCTAATATCTGGACACTTGGATCTAGATCAGCTTCAACGGGATTTTCTTGAAGTAGTCTTAAGCAAAACCCGTGTATTGTGCCTATATAAGCAATCCCCAGCATCTCTTTTGCATTTATAAACTCCTTTGAATTGCCTCGCCTTTTTATCTCACTTCTAAGCCTTTCCATGATCTCCAAAGCAGCTTTCCTAGTATATGTAATGGCAACTATCTCGTCTATTTTAGCAAGGCCTTGCTCGATTATATAGATGATCCTATCCACCAACACCCTAGTCTTCCCAGCACCTGCACCAGCCGTAACTACAAGGTCTTTGTCTACACATTTTATGGCTTTTTCCTGTTCTGGGGTATATTTCACTATTCTCCCTCCCAAGGGCATACTTTCGTAAAATCACAAAATCCACTGTACTTATCAATTTTAGGGCATTTTTTAGGTTGTATTGGGAAATTTGCATCCTGAATATTCTCCACATAGCTAGCTATTTTTTGTATTGCTAAATTTAAAAGCTCATGCCATTGTTTTTCATCTAGAATGCCCTTTCTCTTTCGCTTTGAGACAAATGGAAGTTCTCTATCTCGGACAATGATATTATCTACAGATCCCTTTTTAAGCGGAATAAATGCGCCTCCTACTACAGGCCTTTGCAATAATTTTTGTGCAGCTATGATATATATAGGCATTTGAAAATTAGTCCCATCACATACCTCTTCTATTCCTGGATTATAGCTGTTTTTATAATCAAATACTGCAATCTTCCCTTCGGGATTTATATCGATTCTGTCGATTTTTCCACATAGTTTTACCTTTTTATTGCCAAAAATGATAAAGAAATCCTCATCAAACCCAAAATCGTATTCTAAAAGATATGGTACAAAATCTCCCTGACTTTTTATATGATTGCCGATATATGTTTTAATCTGTTGTACAATAGACTGTTTCTCTATCTCATATATTTTGGGATGCAAAAAGGCATCTTCATTTGTCATCTCTGCCATTACACTTTCAGCTATCTGATCAATTTCCCGCTCATACACCTCTATATCTTGTGCTAAAAGACTTTGTTTATGGTTTTTGAAAAACTCCTCCAAGATTTTATGAGATACTATGCCACGGTCTAATGCTGTAAACTCTGTCTCATCTATATCAGGAGTAAGGTTTAATACCCTTGCCAAAAAGAACTTATAAGGACACTGGCCATATGTATTTAAAGCAGTAATGCTAAACCTATACCAATTAAAATACCTTTCAATTTTGTCTTTGGTTTTTTCGTCACATAAAACTCCCTGTAAACTTTTAAAACTTTTTCCGATGTCGATGCAAAATACTTCTGAAAAACTAACTCTATATTTTTCGCAATCTACATCTGAATGGATTAAATCCTCCAAATACGAGGATATGAGAGTTGGGCTTCCGCTCTCTTGGACCTCTGGATAGGAAAAATATGCCTCACCACACCCTGAAAGAAGATAATAAAAAGACTCTTTTTCTCTTTCAAAAAGCGTCTTTATAACGTCAATATCATACCCATTATCGTTTATTAATGCTCTTTCTTCTTCTCTTAAAAGCCAATCAGGCCTATATGCCCGTGGAAATTCTCCCTCGATCATTCCCAGTACATACGCTTTTTTGAACTTAAGACCCCGGAGCATTGTAAAAGATAGTAACCATATCCCCTTTTCAGGTGGATATCCGCTATAATTACCATTTTTTACAAAACCTGCAAATCGCTTGAGGAAACCATCAAAATCAATATGTCCTTTCCCGGCAAGTGCTTCTACTTCTTTAAAATCTTGCAGTAGCTCTTTTAAGCATTCAAATGCCTCTACATCTCTCTTAATTAAAAATACATTACCCTCATGTATTTGGATAAACTTTTGTGGAAATCCCATCATTTCTAAATATTCAAGCATCACACTTGCCCAATAGCCATAGCATTCAAATAAATTGTCATCAACGTTTATTTGTTTGTCAAAATAAATGCCTAGTTCTCCCTTGCTCATTGCAAAAAGTGATTTTATAAAGGGATTTTGTATCAAAGGTGCGGTTAGCTGTGTTTCTACAGGGATTCCAGCCTCCTTGAAGGCTTCATAGATATAAGGTAAATATAATTCTCGGTTCCTTAAAACTATGCATATTTCTTCAGGCAAAAGTCCATTATTCAAGTCATCCAATATAGTATGGGCAAGATTCCATGCCTCGGTCTTTCTATCTAATGCGTGAACCACGGTAATTTTATTTACATTAAAACCCATCTTTGTATCGCAAATCTCTGCTTTGTGGCCTAAATTTCTTATTATTTTCTTTTGTATAGTAGAAAAATTATAAAACTCTTTGAAACAGATACTGTCATATGATGCAACAAATCGGCTTTTATCTATATAGTTTTTGCAAAGTATGTGCCGGTCCTCCCGATCTATGAGCCGATTTTTTTTAAGCAGTTTTTGATATGCTGAATAGATGGTGTAAATATCCTGATTTTTTGGCGTGTTTTTTACCAAATCTCGAAACTCGGCAGGAGACATGTCCTCCCTTTTCAACTCTCCAATAATTTCTCCTATTTTAAAGCAATATCCTGGGCTTGCGCTCTTGAAGTATCTCAGTTGCTTGATAAGCCTTGAGAAAATGTGCTGCAGTAAAAGGTTTTTTTTAAAATCACCTATAAAAGTAAAAGGTGCAGCAATTTCATCTATACATCTATCTACGAAAAACTCGTAGGTGACCGGGAGTTCCCCGGTCACCCCTTTTTCATTTTTTAGCATATCCCTCTTATACTGTCTCACAAGCTGTGAAGTCGGAAATACTATTAATTGTTTCATGATAACCCCTTACCTATTGATATTGTAAAAAGCCTTTAAACCGAGGTATGATGCTGCACTTCCCAGCTCTTGTTCAATCCTAATAAGTTGATTATACTTGGCTACTCTGTCGGTACGGGATGGGGCACCGGTTTTTATCTGCCCTGCATTTACTGCTACAACTAAGTCTGCGATCGTGGTGTCCTCAGTTTCTCCAGAGCGGTGAGATACTACTGCAGTATATCCTGCCCGTTCTGCCATTTGAATGGCATCAAGGGTTTCAGTCAATGTGCCTATCTGGTTTAGCTTTATTAATATTGAGTTCGTAACACCTTTTTGTATTCCGTAAGCTAATCTTTCTGTGTTTGTTACAAAAAGGTCATCTCCAACTAATTGGACCTTGTCACCAATTAAATCGGTTAAAATCTTCCAGCCATCCCAATCTTCTTCAGCCATTCCATCCTCTATTGAAATAATTGGATATTTCTCCACTAATTTTGCATAATAATCGGCCATGCCCGCTGCATCAAATTCTACTCCTTCGCCTTCTAACCTATACTTGCCATCAACATAAAACTCTGTAGAAGCCGGATCCATTGCAAGAAAGATATCCTCTCCCGGAACATAGCCTGCCTTTTCAATAGCCTCAACAATGAACTTAAGAGCCTCTTCATTTGAGGCAAGGTCTGGAGCGAAACCTCCTTCATCGCCAACAGCAGTATTAAGGCCCTTATCTTTCAATACCTTTTTTAATGAATGGAATGTCTCTGCGCCCATCCTCAAAGCCTCGGCAAAGCTCTTAGCCCCTAATGGCATTATCATAAATTCCTGAATATCCACATTGTTATCAGCATGTTTGCCTCCATTTAGGATATTCATCATAGGTGCTGGCAGTACTTTGGCGTTTGTTCCACCTATATATCTATAAAGACTCATTCCAAGGAGGTTTGCAGCTGCCTTGGCATTTGCAAGAGAGACGCCTAATATGGCATTAGCACCAAGGTTGCCTTTATTAGGAGTTCCGTCAAGCTCAATGAGTATTCTGTCAATATTCACCTGGTCAAGTGAATCTAGCCCGATCAATTCCGGAGCAATCTTGCTGTTTATATTTTCTACCGCCTTAAGCACACCCTTGCCGCCAAATCTGTCCTTGTCTCCATCCCGAAGTTCAACCGCTTCAAATTGTCCTGTTGAAGCTCCAGAGGGCACTGCGGCACGGCCATAGGTTCCGTCTTCAAGAAGAACTTCTGCCTCAACGGTAGGGTTACCCCTTGAGTCGATGATTTCCCTTGCAAATACATCAATTATTGTGGACATATTAAATCCCCTTTCGGTATATGTTAATATTGTAGTTGCATTTAAAGAAATTTAATCCTCTATAAGTGATTCCCCTGTCATTTCAGGAGGCTTTTCAATGTTTAAGAGATGCAGCATTGTTGGAGCCACATCAGCCAATTTTCCGGAACGCAATCTGTGTTTTTTATCACTTACTAATATAAAAGGCACAGGGTTATTTGTATGAGCCGTATGGTGCTCACCTGTTATGTAATCAACCATTTGTTCAGCATTGCCATGGTCTGCTGTTATTATAATTGTTCCATCTTTTTTTTGCACAGCCTTAACAACCTTGCCCAGACACATATCTACGGCCTCAACTGCTTTAACTGCAGCATCAAAAACACCTGTATGCCCGACCATATCCGGGTTCGCATAGTTTAACACAATGACATCATATTTGTCTTCATTTATCTTCTGTATTACCTTTTCTGTCACATCAAATGCACTCATCTCTGGCTGCATATCATATGTTGCAACTTTTGGCGATGGTATCAAGATTCGGTCTTCCCCTGGAAAAGCTGTCTCAACTCCTCCATTAAAGAAAAAAGTAACATGAGCATATTTTTCAGTTTCAGCTATGCGAAGTTGATTTAATCCTGCCTTTGATATTACACTGGCAAAAATGTTCTCAATTGATTGTGGCTCAAAGGCTATATGGGCATTCTTTATACTCTTATCATACTGTGTCATACATACATAATGAACAGGTAACATGCCTTTTTCTCTTTCAAACCCGTTAAAATCTTCATTACAGAAGGCATATGTGAGCTGTCTTGCCCTGTCAGGCCGAAAGTTAAAAAAGATGATTGAATCCCCAGGATTTACCGTGCCCTTCGGATTGCCATGCTTATCAACTATCACCGTGGGAACGACAAATTCATCAGTCTCTTCCCTTTTATAACTTTTTCTTAATGCAGTAATCGGGTGTTGTTCTCTTAAACCCTTTCCAAAAACTATAGCATTATAAGCTTTTTCTGTCCTATCCCAACGCTTATCTCTATCCATAGCATAATAACGGCCCGAGATAGTAGCTATCTCACCTAGGCCGATTTCTTCCATTAAATTTTCAATGCGCTCTATGTAAACTTCAGCATTTGCAGGAGGTACATCTCGCCCATCAAGAAAAGCATGTAAAAATACCTTCTTTACTCCCACTTGCTTGGCAAGCTTTAAAAGTGCTATTAAATGTTCAATATGGCTATGTACTCCGCCATCAGACAAAAGCCCCATCAGGTGAAGGCTTTTCTCGTTTTTTACAGCATTTTCCATAGCTGATAACAAAACGGGATTTTTAAAGAAACTTCCTTCCTCAATGTCTTTGCTTATTCGTGTAAAATCCTGATAAACCACCCTGCCGGCTCCAAGATTTAAATGCCCTACTTCTGAATTGCCCATCTGCCCTTCTGGCAATCCTACCGAAAGGCCACTGGCTGCAAGCGTAGTGTTCGGATAATGGTGTATAAGCTGGTTAAAATTTGGGGTGTTCGCATTTAATATAGCATTAGCTTCTAGTCTGTCATTTACACCCCATCCATCCAATATCATTAACATCAATGGTTTTCCCACATAGATTCAACTCCTACTTTCGACTTAAAGAAATGATGCTAAAAAAGCTTTCCGCATCAAGGCTTGCTCCACCTACAAGGGCTCCATCTATGTCTGGCTTTTTAATGAGTCCTTCTATATTACCAGGTTTCACGCTGCCTCCATATAATATCCTTACATTTCCTGCAATTTCAGCGTTAGAGAACTCTCCAATCTTATTTCTGATCCCTGATATAACTTGTTGAGCATCATCATCTGAAGCTGTTTTACCAGTGCCTATTGCCCATATGGGCTCATATGCAAAGACAATAGACTTAAGCTGCTTTTCATCAACACCTTCTAGCGCTTTTTCCACTTGAGAAATCACCCAGGACATTGTAATCCCTTGCTCTCTCTGCTCTAATGTCTCACCAACACATACAATAGGTATGAGATTGTGTTTTAAAGCAGCCTTTACCTTTTTGTTGACCATCTCATCAGTTTCTGCAAAATACTGTCTGCGCTCTGAATGACCGATTATTACATAATCACATGGAATCTCCCGTAGCATTACAGGTGAAATCTCTCCAGTGTATGCACCTTTATCCTCCCAATGCATGTTTTGAGCACCCAAATGCACATTATCATGCCCTTTTATTTCTTCAGCTGCCGCTAAAATGGCCGTAAAAGGAGGGCATATGACTATATCAACACCCTGATCAAGTGGCTTTTTTAAAAATTCATCAAAGAAGTCTCGCGTTTTAGAAATACTATTATTCATCTTCCAATTACCTGCAATAAGAGGTTTTCTTGACACTTAATCACCTCCCGTTAATTTTTTTAGCACAAGTTTAAAAGCTTATTATACAATATACAATTATATCATTGATTTATATTAAAGTCAGCAAATTCAAGCTTTTACTTATCATTTAATGCTTCAACTCCTGGTAGCTGTTTACCTTCCAGAAACTTTAACGAGGCACCCCCACCTGTGGAAATATGTGTCATTTTATCGGCAAAACCGAGTTTTTTTGCAGCTGCTGCTGAATCTCCACCACCTACAATCGTCACAGCATCGGATTCTGCCATTGCTTCTGCCACAGATAATGTTCCAGCTGCATAATCGTCTATTTCAAAAACCCCTAAGGGGCCATTCCAAACAACGGTTTTTGCATTTTTGATGACTTTTTCAAAATTCTCACGAGTTTTTTCGCCTATATCCACACCCATCATATCTTTTGGTATTTGATCAGCAGGAACTGTTTTGTAAGGCAGACCTTGTTTTAGTTCTTCAGTCACCACTACATCACAAGGTAAAAGCAATTCCACATTCTTATCTTTAGCTTCTTTAATAAGAGAACCGGCAAGTTCAATCTTATCCTCTTCCAGCAGTGAATTCCCTATCTCATACCCCTGACTCTTTAAAAATGTATAAGCCATACCACCTCCGATGAGAAGTGTATCTACTTTATCAAGTAAATTCTTGATTACACCTATTTTATCGCCAACTTTTGCTCCACCAAGTATTGCCACAAAAGGTCTTTTGGGGTTTTCCAAGGCATTGCCCAGCATCTCTATCTCCTTTTTCATCAAAAAGCCTGCACCGGCAGGTAAGAATTTGGCAATCCCCGCTGTTGAAGCATGGGCGCGATGAGCAGTGCCAAATGCATCATTTATGTAGATATCCGCCAAGCTTGCCAACTTTTTTGCAAATTCCATATCGTTTTTTTCCTCTTCTGCATGGAATCTTACATTTTCCAAAAGCACCACATCTTTTGGTTTCATATTGGCTATTACTTTTTCGACAGTCTCTCCAATACAATCATCTGCCATTATTACATCTTTGCCTAAATGTACAGAAAGCCTTTTTGCAACAGGTGCTAGGCTGTACTTTTTATTAACCTGGCCTTTTGGTCTGCCTAGGTGTGAAGCCAAAATCACTTTTGCATCATGTTCTAAAAGATACCGAATAGTTGGCAGTGCAGCAACAATTCTGGTTTCATCGGTTATTTCGCCATTTTCTCCTATAGGCACATTAAAATCCACCCTGACAAAAACCCTCTTACCCTTGACATTAAAATCCTCTAATGTCTTTTTGTTCATCAAAAAAACCTCCTTTAAAGCTCAATAAGTTTTCTTGCAGCTGCCTCATCAGTTATTAGTACTGCCTGACTTTTATATCGCAAAAACGCCTGGATCGCAGCCGCTTTGCTTGTCCCTCCTGCTATGGCAATAACTGTTCTAATGTTTTTAAGATCACTTACGCAAATCCCCATGCTTGTAGTAGTATGGACGATTTGCCCCTTGCTATTAAAATAATATCCAAAAGCTTCAGCTACCGCCCCTTTATTCAGTATATCACTTATCTTGTGCTCATTCATTCCTCGCCTTCGAGCCATTTCATCAGCTCTGCCTATGCCGTGCAATAAGATATCAGCATTATGTATTGTATTTATGAGTTCTCTTATGTCAGGTTCATTTACCATTGACTCCATCGCCTCAACACTTAAGTTATCAGGCACAAAAAGTAGGCGGTAATTTGCACCGAGTTTTTCTGCAAGTTCTGCAACAATTGTATTTGACTGTATTTCAACTTTTTCATTGAGTCCGCCCCTCCCTGGCACCACAAGTACATTTGTAAATGAGTAGTTTGATGTGATACTCTTTGGCACTTGAGCCACTGTGGTGCCGCCAGTAACAGCTACCACATCATTATCATTCAAAGATGATACTAAAAAATCTGCAGCTTTTTTGCCCAAGAGCTTTTTAATTGCTCCATCATTTTCCAAATCGCCTGGCACTATAATTACTTTTTCACAGTTAAACCTTTTTTTAACCTGCTGTTCCAGGGGCTTTAAGCCTCTTATACCAAAAATAAAACCCTCTAATCCATCTATCACATCTTTACCCTGCTGGGTTACCTTCATTCCATTCTGGTTTATCTGGATAAGCCCTAACTCTTCCAATCTCTTTACTTCAGCGCGAAGAGGCCTTTCTGATATACAAAGTATAGAGCAAAGGACCCTTCGACCTACAGGCTGATTTAAGTATACACTCCTTAATATTATATACCTTTGCTCCACTAAAGAAAGGCCTTCTGGATCAATTTCTTTTAAAAGTTTAATTATTCCTTCCATATAAATCCCCTACTAGTTTCACCAAATCCACTCTTATTCATTTATAATCCTTTTTTAATAATATATTCCACAACATCTACAACCCTACATGAATAGCCCCACTCATTGTCATACCATGCTATAACCTTTAAGAGATCATCCCCTATTATCATAGTAGATAAGCCATCTACAACAGAAGAATATGTTGATCCTTTAAAATCCATGGAAACTAAAGGCTCTTCAGTATATCCGAGAATTCCCTTCATCCTATCTTCTGATGCCAACATCAATGCCTCATTTACCTGCTCAACAGTAGCACTTTTCTCCAGAACGCAGGTAAGATCGACGATTGATACAGTAGGAGTTGGCACTCGCAAGGCAAAGCCGTTCAATTTACCTTTTAATTCGGGAATTACAAGGGCAACTGCTTTTGCAGCCCCAGTAGTGGTGGGAATAATGTTTAGTGCAGCTGCCCTAGCCCTTCGCAGATCTTTATGTGAAAGGTCAAGGATGCGCTGGTCATTTGTATAAGAATGGATCGTATTCATTAGGCCTTTTTTTATACCAAAATTATCCACAATTACTTTTGCTACAGGTGCGAGACAGTTTGTAGTACAAGATGCATTTGAAATAATATGATGTTCATTAGGGTTGTAATCTCGTTCATTTACACCCATTACTATTGTAATATCTTCATTTTTTGCCGGAGCTGTGATAATAACCTTTTTAGCCCCTGCTTGAATGTGCTTTGCCGCCTGCTCTTTAGACCTAAAAACCCCTGTAGACTCCACAACTATATCAACGCCAAGGTCACCCCACGGAATATTGACAGGATCTTTTTCAGTAAATACTTTCGTTTCCTTGCCATCAACCACAAGCAAAGAATCCTTTGCTTCAACATGTTGGTCAAAAACACCAAATACTGAATCGTATTTTAATAGATGTGCTAATGTTTTAGTGTCTGATAGATCATTTACAGCTGTAATTTCTATTTCAGGATGTTTTTCAGATATTATCTTAAACGTGTTCCTTCCTATTCGCCCAAATCCATTTATGCCTATTTTTACACTCATATTTTATTCCTCCTCTATTCACATTATTTACTTTTATATTATTTACCTTAATGTAGACATTATCAAAAAGTTTTCATTTAGTAATTTTTATTGGCCATATTTTGTCCCATATATGCGTTTTTTGTCCCATAGATTTTAAAAAAATGTACAAAATATTTAATACCGTTTGCAATACCATCTTCTACC
>DUTQ01000189.1 GCA_012841995.1 Thermoanaerobacterales bacterium
AAGCTGTACACCCTTGTTTTTATAAGAAGAGCCACAAAGTACTGGGGTTATTTTAACTTGCACACACCCTTTCCTTATTGCCTTTTTTATCTCCTCTTCGGAAATTTCTTCTCCTTCAAGATACTTTATCATTATGTCTTCGTCTATATCTGACAATGCTTCCAACAATTTCTCACGGTAATCTGACGCCATTTCTTGCATTTCTTCAGGTATGTTAACTTCTTCTACTTGAGTACCTAGATCATCTTTGTAAAGATATGCTTTCTGATGAATAAGATCGATTATGCCTTTAAAGTTATCTTCTTTCCCTATAGGAAGCTGTATAGGAACAGGATTTGCACCTAATCTTTCTTTTATCATTGCTATGACATTAAAATAATCAGCGCCCAGTATATCCATCTTGTTTATATAAGCTATCCTTGGGACACTGTACTTATCAGCCTGACGCCAAACTGTTTCTGATTGAGGTTCTACACCTCCCTTAGCACAAAACACAGCTACTGAACCATCGAGAACCCGAAGAGACCTTTCTACTTCTACTGTAAAGTCCACGTGCCCTGGCGTATCGATAATATTTACGCGATGTCCTTTCCAATAACACGTTGTTGCAGCTGAAGTAATGGTTATACCTCTTTCTTGTTCTTGTTCCATCCAGTCCATCACGGCCGATCCCTCGTGAGTCTCGCCCATCTTGTGAGTTTTGCCGGAGTAAAACAATATCCTCTCTGTTGTAGTAGTTTTTCCGGCGTCTATATGTGCCATGATACCAATATTTCTTACTTTATCTAATAGTACTTGCCTAGGCACAATTTACACTCCTTTCTAGCCTGTAAAGTCTCCCCAAAAGTCCAGCGCATCTTCTACCATCTGTAATGTGCAAAGGCCTTGTTGGCTTCAGCCATCTTATGAACCTCTTCCTTTTTCTTAACTGCTCCACCAACTCCGTTGGCAGCATCCATTATTTCTCCCGCCAACCGTTCTTTCATTGTTTTTTCACCGCGTTTTCTCGCATAAGTAGCAAGCCATCGTATCCCGAGAGAGAATCTTCTCTCCTGCCGGACTTCCATTGGAACCTGATATGTTGCACCACCTACACGTCTGGGCATGACTTCTAAAACAGGCATTATATTTTTCATAGCTTCTTGAAAAACTTCCATAGGATCTTTGCCAGTCTTTTCCTTAATTATATCAAAAGCACCATAGCAAATTTCCTGTGAAATACCTCTTTCTCCATCGTACATGACCTTATTTATTAACTTTGTTATTAGTTTATCTTTGTACAATGGATCCTCTAATACAGTTCTATGAACTACGTGACCACGCCTTGGCATCTTATCCCTCCTTTATAATGCAATATGCTCTTTCTCAAGATGTTTTACTTTTTAGGTCTCTTTGCTCCATAAAGTGACCTTCCCTGCTTGCGGTCGGTAACTCCAGCAGCATCTAGTGCCCCTCGGACTATATGATACCTTACACCCGGAAGATCCTTTACTCTTCCACCTCTTACCAGCACCACTGAGTGTTCTTGGAGATTATGTCCAATACCAGGTATATATGAAGTCACTTCAAGACCATTAGTCAACCTAACCCTTGCAATTTTTCTCAAGGCAGAGTTAGGTTTCTTGGGAGTCGTAGTTTTAACTGCTGTGCAAACTCCCCTCTTTTGAGGTGAACCTTTGAGAGCAGGTGAATCTGATTTGTACTCAACTCTCTTTCTTCCCTTTCTTATCAGCTGGTTTATGGTTGGCAACGCTACACCTCCTTCCAATTGATACTAAAAAAAGATACCCCTATCCTTTATGAAGGGGCATCTTTTGATGCTATGTTATTTTAAAATTGCAGCTGTTGCAGCCCCTACCTGGATTCCACAGGCATTACCCAACTCCTTCATGGTAGGCACAGGAATAATCTCCACGTTCATTTTATTGCACAGATCTTTTAGTTCTGCTACTACGTGTTCTTCTGCATCCTGAGCTATGAAAACCACAGAGGCCATTTGCTTTTCAACAGCCTTTAAGGTTTCCTTTGTCCCCACGGTTTTTTTGGGTATCTCTTTTAATTTTTCTAGCATGGTAAACGCCCTCCCATCGTTAGTTTTAAGAGAGCTTGAATATGCACTCATATATTCTACCATCAACATTTTTAGCTGTCAACAAGGTTATCTTCATGATTTTGTTCCTCTTGTTCTGCAGGAACATGTATTTTTATATTTCTATATCTGCTCATTCCTGTACCTGCAGGGATTAGCTTACCTATGATTACATTTTCTTTTAATCCTATGAGCGGATCCACTTTTCCCTTTATAGCTGCTTCAGTAAGAACCCTTGTTGTCTCTTGGAAAGAAGCAGCAGAAAGAAATGAATCTGTGGCTAGCGATGCTTTTGTTATTCCAAGCAAAACTCGTTTTGCTTCAGCAGGCTCTAGACCTTGTTGTATTGCCTTATCATTTATATCCTCAAACTCAAATATGTCTATAAGCTCTCCCGGTAACAGCTCCGTATCTCCCGGATTCTCTACTTTTACCTTGCGCAGCATCTGGCGGATTATTACTTCAATGTGTTTATCATTTATATCCACACCCTGCAGCCTGTAAACCTTCAGTACTTCCTGTAACAAATATGTTTGAACACCTTGCACGCCTTTTATTCTCAAGATATCATGGGGATTAACTGGCCCCTCACATAATTCGTCCCCAGCTTCAACAACCGTACCATTTTCAACTTTCAACCTGGCACCATAGGGCACTTGATATGATTTAACCTCTCCATCTGGTGTTGTTATCTCTACTTCTCTCTTTTTCTTGCTCTCAACGACTTTAGCTGTCCCTGCAACCTCAGTAATTGCTGCCTGCCCTTTAGGTCTTCTTGCTTCAAACAATTCTTCTACCCTGGGCAAACCTTGAGTTATATCCTGGCCAGCCACTCCACCTGTGTGAAATGTCCTCATAGTAAGCTGAGTTCCAGGCTCACCTATGGATTGGGCTGCAATAATACCTACCGCTTCGCCAATATTGACTTTTTTACCTGTAGCCATACTCTTACCATAACACTTTGCACAAACACCGTGCTTAGTCCTACAAGTAAGGACAGAGCGAATTTTGACCTGTTCAATTCCAGCCTTTACAATTTGGTTTGCTTTTTTCTCAGTAATTATCTCATCTTTGTTGACAATAATCTCTCCGGTTTTTGGGTCTTTAATATCATCTAGAGCATATCTTCCTTCTATGCGCTCCTTCATGGGTTCTATGACCTCATTGCCGTCTTTTACAGATTTGACAACGATTCCTTCGTTTGTGCCGCAATCGATTTCTCTTACTATTACATCCTGACTTACATCCACAAGACGTCTTGTCAAATATCCAGAGTCAGCAGTTCTAAGCGCTGTATCAGCTAATCCCTTTCGAGCACCGTGTGTTGAAATAAAGTATTCCAAAACTGTCAAGCCTTCACGGAAGTTTGCAGTAATAGGCAAGTCAATGATCCTTCCTGATGGGTCTGCCATAAGGCCCCTCATTCCTGCAAGCTGCCTTATCTGTTGTTTGTTTCCACGTGCGCCAGAGTTTGCCATCATATAAATTGAATTAAATCTATCTAAAGAATTCATCAATGCTTCAGTTACATCATCTGTAGCTTGTGTCCAGATCTCAAGAGTTTTTTCATATCGCTCATCTTCAGATATCAAGCCTCTCCTAAACAAAAGCTCAACTTGATCTACTTTCTCATTAGCTTTTGAAAGAATGTTTTCTTTTTCTTCTGGAACAACCATATCTGTAACACCAATTGTGATTCCGGCCTTTGTAGCATAATTATAGCCTTTCTTTTTTATTTTATCCAAAACCTCTGCTGTTACAGTTGTACCATGAGTGCGATAGCATCTGTCTACAATCTCACCCAACTTAGTCTTATCCACTAGCGTGTTGAGCTCTAATTCAAATAAGTTTTCTTCCTTTTCTCTGTCTACAAACCCAAGATCTTGTGGTATGCCATCATTAAATATAATTCTACCTGGAGTAGTCTTGATTATCTTATGTCGCCTTTTGCCATCTATTTCTTTAGACATTCTTACATTTACAATGGCATGAAGGCCTACCTCTCCCATCTCATAAGCCAAAACAGCTTCATTGGGATTTGAAAAGTATTTGCCTTCGCCCTTCTCTCCCGGCCTTTCTGCAGTCAAATAATAAGAGCCCAATACCATATCCTGTGTTGGAGTAACAACCGGTTTTCCATCTTGGGGTTTCAAAATATTATTGGTAGAAAGCATCAACAGCCTTGCTTCTGCCTGTGCTTCTGCAGACAGGGGCAAGTGAACTGCCATTTGATCGCCGTCAAAGTCTGCATTATATGCCGTACATACAAGCGGATGTATTTGTATAGCACGTCCTTCCACCATCACTGGCTCAAATGCCTGTATGCCTAGTCTGTGAAGGGTTGGAGCGCGATTTAACATTACAGGATGTTCTTTTATTACATCTTCCAAAACATCCCACACTTCAGGCTTAACCCTTTCAACCATGCGCTTTGCGCTCTTTATATTGTGAGCAGAGCCATTAGATACAAGTTCTTTCATAACAAAGGGCTTAAACAGCTCTAAAGCCATTTCTTTAGGCAAACCACATTGATAGAGCTTTAGTTCTGGCCCAACTACTATAACCGAACGGCCAGAATAATCGACCCTTTTGCCTAGAAGGTTTTGACGAAATCTACCTTGTTTTCCTTTGAGCATATCGCTTAAGGATTTTAATGGCCTGTTGCCCGGTCCTGTTACCGGTCTGCCGCGTCTGCCATTATCTATAAGCGCATCAACAGCTTCCTGGAGCATGCGTTTTTCGTTTCTGACTATAATATCAGGAGCTCCTAAATCTAAAAGTCGCTTTAATCTGTTATTTCTATTTATAACTCTGCGATAGAGGTCATTTAAATCCGATGTGGCAAACCTTCCCCCGTCCAGTTGCACCATGGGTCTAATATCTGGTGGAATTACAGGGATAACATCTAATATCATCCATTCTGGCCTATTGCCGGATTGCTTAAAAGCATCTACCACCTCAAGCCGTCTTAAAATCCTGGCTTTTTTCTGACCAGTGGCATCTTTTAATTCAGTCCTGAGCTCCTTTGTAAGCTTTTCTAGGTCAATCTCCTGTAGAAGTTCTTTGATTGCTTCAGCGCCCATGCCTGCCCTGAATTCATTTTGGTATTTCTCCCTATATTCCCGATACTCTCTCTCATTTAAAAGCTGATTTTTGGTAAGCGGTGTATTGCCAGCATCTATTACAACATATGCAGCGAAATATATTACTTTTTCAAGAGATCTAGGAGACATATCCAGCATCAGACCGATTCGGCTGGGGATTCCCTTTAAAAACCATATATGAGAAACTGGTGCAGCAAGTTCTATATGGCCCATTCTTTCCCGACGCACCTTGGATTTTGTCACCTCTACTCCACATCGGTCACATACTACTCCTTTATACCTAACCCGCTTATATTTACCACAATGGCATTCCCAGTCCTTTACTGGGCCAAAAATGCGTTCACAGAACAAACCCTGTTTTTCGGGTTTTAAAGTCCTATAATTTATTGTTTCTGGCTTTTTCACTTCACCTCTTGACCACTCCCTGATTTGTTCCGGGGAAGCCAAGCTAATTTTAATTGAATCAAAGTTGTTAAGTTCGAGCAAAGGGCTTTCTCTCCCTTCCTAATTTTTAGGTATTTGCTCTAATCCTCTTAATCCTTTAAACTCATAACAATATCTTTCTTGTTATTATTCATTATTATCTAAATCCAATTCATCAAATTCTAATTCTTCATCTTCATCATCATCATCTTTGGTATAGTCATCATATAAGATTTCGTCTTCATCAGGCTCTTCATCTTCATCTTCATCTTTGTATTCTTTATTCAGTAAGTTTTCATCCTCTAGACCTTCTATATTCACATCTAGATGCTCATTATCTTCATCTTCATCTGATTCTTTTATTTCAATCTCACTTGCATCTTCAGTAAGTATCTTTACATCTAGGCATAATGATTGTAGCTCTTTAATCAAAACCTTAAACGATTCAGGTATTCCAGGTTCGGGAACATTTTCCCCTTTTACTATCGCTTCATAAGTCTTGACCCTGCCAAGCACGTCGTCTGATTTCACCGTCAAGAGCTCCTGCAGTGTATAACTTGCTCCATAAGCCTCCAGAGCCCAAACTTCCATTTCTCCAAATCTTTGACCGCCAAACTGGGCTTTTCCTCCGAGAGGCTGTTGTGTAACAAGTGAATACGGCCCTGTTGAGCGGGCGTGAATCTTGTCATCTACCAAATGAGCTAGCTTTAACATGTACATGTAGCCTACGGTTACAAGCCGGTCAAAATACTCTCCTGATCTACCATCTCTCAATCTGGTTTTTCCGTTATTAGGAAGCCCGGCATCTTTTAAAGTGTCGAGTATCTCCTGTTCAGTAGCTCCATCAAATACCGGTGTAGCAATATGCCATCCTAATGCTCTGGCTGCCCATCCGAGATGTGTTTCCAAAACCTGCCCGATATTCATACGTGACGGAACCCCTAATGGGTTGAGTACTATATCCACTGGCGTGCCATCAGGTAAAAAGGGCATATCTTCAACTGGCAATATCTTTGAAATAACCCCTTTATTACCGTGACGACCTGCCATTTTATCGCCTTCAGATATCTTTCGCTTTTGAGCAATATAAACCCTCACCAGCTCATTTACACCTGGAGGCAGTTCATCGCCATTTTCTCTTGTAAATACCTTCACATCTACAATTATTCCATATTCACCATGGGGAACCCTGAGAGAAGTATCTCTAACCTCACGGGCTTTTTCACCAAATATAGCCCTTAATAAACGTTCTTCAGCAGTGAGTTCAGTTTCACCCTTTGGTGTAACCTTGCCAACAAGAATATCTCCTGCGCGAACTTCAGCGCCAATTCGGATAATACCTCTCTCATCCAAATCCTTGAGCGCATCTTCACCTACATTGGGTACATCTCTTGTTATCTCTTCAGGGCCGAGCTTTGTATCTCTAGCCTCAGCTTCATACTGTTCTATATGAATCGAAGTAAACACATCGTCCTTAACAAGCCTTTCTGAAAGCAAAATAGCGTCCTCATAGTTATAGCCTTCCCATGGCATAAAGGCAACAAGAGCATTGCGTCCCAGTGCAAGTTCCCCTTTATCGGTAGAAGGGCCATCAGCTATGGGCTGACCTTTTTTAACTCTTTGCCCCTTCTTTACTATAGGCCTCTGATTTATACAAGTTCCCTGATTAGATCTCATAAATTTATGAATCTTGTAAACATCTAGTCCCTCGTCACTGTCCCTGCGTACTACAATCTCACGGCCGTCTAATTTTTCTACAACACCATCTGCTTTAGCCAAAATTACAACACCGGAATCAACTGCAACTTTATGTTCTATACCTGTGCCAACATAGGGAGCTTCAGTAACGAGTAACGGTACAGCTTGGCGCTGCATATTTGAACCCATTAAGGCCCTGTTTGCGTCATCATGCTCCAAAAAAGGTATTAAAGCAGTTGCAACACTGACAAGCTGCTTTGGCGAAACATCCATATAGTCTATGTCTTCCGCGGGAACTACCAGTATTTCATCTCTATACCTGGCCACAACACGCTTTTGAACAAAATTGCCTTCTTCGTCCAAAGGTGTATTGGCTTGTGCTACAATATAATACTCTTCTTCATCAGCTGTAAGATATTCAATTTGGTCTGTAACAACTGCTCGTTCCTTATCCACTCTTCGATAAGGAGTCTCAATAAATCCGTATTCGTTTACACGCGCAAAACTACTCAACGACCCAATAAGTCCAATGTTGGGCCCTTCTGGAGTCTCAATAGGGCACATGCGCCCATAGTGCGAGTGGTGAACATCGCGGACCTCAAAACCCGCTCGTTCTCTCGAAAGTCCACCTGGTCCAAGAGCGCTCAGTCTCCTCTTATGCGTTAGCTCAGCCAATGGATTCGTTTGGTCCATAAACTGTGAAAGCTGGCTGCTTCCAAAAAATTCCTTGATCGCAGCAACAACAGGTCGGATATTTATTAGCCCTTGAGGAGTAATCGTATCAACATCTTGTATGGTCATTCTCTCTTTGAC
>DUTQ01000025.1 GCA_012841995.1 Thermoanaerobacterales bacterium
CCTTCTACTCCATATTTCGCTGCATATATTTTTAAGTTATATTTTTTGGCTTCAGTGATTATCCCATAAGCACTTGCATTTATAACAGAAGTTGGTCTGGGATAATCACAGAAGCCAAAAAATATAACTTAAAAATATATGCAGCGAAATATGGAGTAGAAGGAATACTAAAAGACAATTTGATTGATTTGTCAGATATAGATGACAATACATTACAAGTTTTAAGGTATTCACCTTCTTCAGCATTCGGTTCATGCCGCCACAAATTAAAAGAAGAAGAATTTGAAACAGTTTTTAACCTTTTTGAAAAGTATAATATCGGTTACTTTTTTTACATTGGTGGCAACGATTCCATGGAAACAGCCAAAAAGGTAGAACAATATGCTTCCAAATGTGGATATGAACTAAAAGTTATAGGCATACCCAAAACTATCGACAACGACCTTGTTCATACTCATTTTTGCCCAGGCTACGGAAGTGCAGCAAAATATATTGCAACTTCAGTAAGAGAAATGGCTCTTGACTGTGATGTGTATGATAAAAATTCAATATCCATCATAGAGGTAATGGGCCGCGACAGTGGCTTTCTAGCAGCAGCTGGTGCCCTTGCGCGAAATAATGTAATAGATTCCCCACATCTTATTTATCTTCCTGAAATTACTTTTGATGAAACTCAATTCTTAAATGAGGTAGAAACCATATACAAAGAGAGAGGTAAAGTTTTTATAATCGTATCAGAGGGCTTAAAAGATAAATCTGGCAATTATGCGTATCTGAGGGAAAAAAGAGCTGATGCGTTCAATAATATCAAGATGGGTGGAATTGGAGCATACTTGGGCAGTTTAGTAAAAGAACACATTGAAAAAAGAGTTAAAACCATTGAATTTAACATTTTACAAAGAAGTGCTGCACATATTGCTTCAAATGTCGACAATGAAGTGGCTGTTATGGTTGGAAGGGATGGCATAAGATACGCAATGGATGGCACTAGCGGTGTTATGGTGAACATTGTTAAATACGATAGTAGTTTCAAAACCTCAACAGTGCCTTTGGAACATGTAGCAAGAAAAACCAAGGAATTTCCATTGGAGTGGATTGATACACAAAATCGATGGCTAAAGCCTGAAGCCTTTGATTATATGCTACCACTGATCCAAGGGACAACCGATGTTCAATATGAAGCAGGGCTGCCTAAGTACGTAAGATTTATATAAATTAATAATCTATAAAAAATACTTACCGCTTTTTTAAGCAGTAAGTATTTTTATTTTCACTTGTTTAAACAAATTTGACTAAAACAAACTGACCTTTTAAAAATGATATCGGCTGACAGGAATACTTAAGTACCTATATCTGTGTTATCAGTTCTTTAAATTGCTTTTCATCTATAATCCTTACACCGAGTTTTATGGCCTTATCATACTTTGACCCGGGTTCTTTACCTGCCAAGACATAATCGGTTTTTTTACTTACACTCCCCGTCACTCTGCCTCCTAGGCTTTCAATTATCTTTGTGGCCTCTTGTCTCGTATAATCTTCTAGTGTACCTGTCAACACAAATGTGGTATTTTTCAAAGGAGCTGGCCCTTCAGGGACATCTGCGCTTTTCATGTTTACCCCTGCATCCTTTAGCCTACCTAAAAGATCTTTTGTCTGCCTTTGTTTAAAAAACGTAACAACGCTTTCGGCCATCTTATCACCGATCTCCGGAATTTTAATCAAATCGTCATAAGAAGCCTTGCTAATATTCTCAATTGACCCAAAAGCAGAAGCTAAAATATCCGCAGCTTTTGAACCGATAAACGGAATACCAAGGGCAAAAAGCAGTTTGTTTAGAGGCTGTTTTTTACTCTTCTCTATGGCATTTATAAGGTTTTCAGCCGACTTTTCCCCCATTCGTTCTAGAGGAATAATATCCTGTTTTTTTAAAGTATAGATATCTGCCGAATCTTTTATGAGGCCAGAATCAAGTAGAAGAGAAACTACAGCTGGTCCAAGACCTCGAATATCCATGGCATCTCTTGACGCAAAATGTATTATGCTTCTCCTTATCTGTGCCGGACATGATACACCTGTACAGCGGTAACCCGCCTCACCTGGCAGCCTTATCGTTTCAGAACCACATTCAGGACAATTTTGGGGCATTTTAAATACCCTTTCTCTTCCGGTTCGTCTCTCTTTAACAACCTCCACTACTTCGGGAATAATGTCTCCAGCCTTTTGAACAATTACAACATCGTTTATCCTAATGTCTTTTTGTTTGATATAGTCTTCATTGTGAAGTGTAGCTCTGCTTACAGTCGAACCCGCAATTCTTACAGGTGTTAAAACCGCAGTTGGTGTCAAAACACCTGTCCTACCAACCCTTACAATAATATCTTCAATGACAGTAGACTTTTGTTCGGCAGGAAATTTATAGGCTATGGCCCAGCGGGGGCTTTTAGCAGTATATCCCAGTTTTTGTTGCTGGCTTATAGAATTTACCTTTATAACCATGCCATCTATCTCATATGGCAGCAAGTCCCTTTTTTCCCGCCAGCTCATGCAATAATCTATAACATCAGAGAAATTCTTCAATAAAACTATATGTGGGTTAACCCTTAAACCTACTTGCTTATAAAAGTTTAACAATTCAAAGTGTGTCTTAAACTCAATTCCCTCTGAGTAGCCGATTGCATAGATAAAACTTGATAATGGTCGGCTAGCTGTAACTTTGGGGTCAAGCTGGCGCAAAGAACCTGCTGCTGCATTTCGGGGGTTTGCAAAAGGCGGTAGCTCCATGTCCTCCCTTTCCTCATTCAGCTTTTTAAAGCCTGCTTTAGGCAGATAAACTTCACCTCTCACTTCTATAATATGCGGATTTTGCCCTTCAGGAAAATCCAGTTTGAGTGGTATACTCCTTATTGTCCTAATATTCTGTGTGACATCTTCACCTACACGGCCATCTCCTCTAGTAGCCGCAGTTGTCAAGTACCCTTCTTCGTAAGTAAGCGAAATAGCAAGGCCATCTATCTTCAATTCAACAACATATTCTACATCATTCCCAACGGTTTCCGTTACTCTGCGGTGAAAGTCTCGGAGTTCTCCTTCGCTAAATGCATCTGCCAAGCTTATCATTTGTTCTTTATGGACAACTTGCTTAAAGGCAGATAGCGGCTCTCCCCCTACTCGCTGTGTGGGAGAATCGGGAGTTATCAGCTCCGGATATATCCCTTCAAGCCTTTCAAGCTCTCTTATCAATTTATCATAATCTGCATCAGAAATCTCCGGATCATCATAAACATAATATTGTTTGTTGTGATGATTTATTATTTCCCTTAATTGCTTAATTCGGGCTTTAGCCTGTTCCCTATTCAAAAGCCTTCTCCTCTCTTTTACGATATTCTAACAAGTGGAGCATATTTAGATATCAAGTGTTTAACTCCAACTGATTTAAAATCTATGGAGATCTCCGCATCCTCATCTATTCCCTGAACATCAAGTACTATACCTTCTCCCCATTTTGAATGTCTTACTCTACTCCCAGGAGCAAGCCCTACGAAATTTACCTGGGAATCATCGGTTTTATAAGAAGTTTCTTGGCTAAAACAAGTGTTATCATCAACAGGTAAATGTTTTTGTGAATTCACTTTTGAGCCACCAGCACCAAAAGATACATCTTCCACCAGTTCATCAGGTATCTCATCTATAAATCTTGAAGGTGTATAATATGATGTGTTGCCGTATATACTCCTTTGCCAGGCCCTGGTTAAATAAAGCCTTTGTTTTGCTCTTGTTATCCCTACATAACAAAGTCTTCTTTCCTCTTCAAGCTCATCTGCATCAAGCATACATCTGGCATGAGGAAAAATCCCCTCATCCATTCCCGCAAGAAAAACCACCGGGAATTCCAAGCCTTTTGCTCCATGTAAGGTCATCAAGACCACTGCCTGTTCTCCATCTTCTAGCTTATCTACGTCCGAAACAAGTGCAAGCTCTGCTAAAAAATCTTCCAATCTAATATCAGATGATCTGTTTTCATACTCTATGGCTGCACCTACAAATTCTTGAAGGTTTTCAATGCGGCTAATAGATTCAGGGCTGTTTTCTAATGTAAGCTCCTTCATATATCCAGTTTCATCAAGTACATACCTTATTAAATCAGAAATAGTCATCGTCTCTGATTTATCTATAAAGTCAATCATAAGCTTGCGAAACTTTGAAACCCTATTCACAACACCTGCTGCAAGTGGAGTATCCTCTATCATCTTTATTATATCAAATATTCTCAAATTATTTTCATCAGCAAGATTATTCAGTTTGTCAATTGTAGCTTCGCCAATGCCTCTTTTTGGGACATTAATAATTCTCATTAGGCTTACATCGTCGTAAGGATTTGCTATCGCTCTTAAATAAGCTAGCAGGTCTTTAATCTCCCTGCGCTCATAAAACCTCATTCCGCCTATCATGCGATAAGGTATGCCCATCTTCACCATCACTTCTTCAATCACCCTTGACTGGGCATTTGTCCTGTAAAGCACAGCAAAATCTTTGTATTCCATCCCATCTTTCAAAATCATATTCTCAATTTCCCGGGCAATAAAAAAGGCTTCATCATGTTCATTTTCTAAAGAAGCAATGCCAATTTTATGTCCACTAGGATTTTCCGTCCACAGAGTCTTGCGTTTACGCCCAAAGTTATGATCTATGACATTGTTTGCAGCGTCGAGGATGTTTTGACTAGACCTATAATTTTGCTCAAGTCTGATTACGGTTGCATCTGGAAAATCTTCTTCAAAATCCAAGATGTTTCGAATATCCGCTCCCCTAAACCCATATATACTCTGGTCATCGTCCCCTACAACACAAAGGTTCCTGTGTTTAGCTGCAAGCATCCTTATGAGCTCATATTGAGCGCGGTTTGTATCTTGATATTCATCTACAAGGATGTATTGATATCTTTCTTGGTACTTTGAAAGAACCGATGGATTCTGTCTAAAGAGCTCTACAGTCTTCATTATCAAATCATCAAAATCCAATGCGTTATTTTCTTTTAAGCGTTTTTGATAAAGCTTATATAGACCGGCCATAGTCCTTTCCCTTATATCTTTAGCATTATCACTACATTCATCTGGAGTTTTAAGAATGTCTTTAGCCCTGCCGATATAGCCCAATACACTTTGAGGCGTATATTTTTTTTCATCCAAATTCATTTTAGCAATACACTCTCTGATTACAACCTTCTGATCTTGAGTATCAAATATGTTAAAATTTCTGTTATATCCTAATTTATCTATATCTTGTCGCAAAAATCTTACACAAGCCGAATGAAATGTGCTTATCAAGAGCCCTTTTTTGCCCGGTAAAAGCTGTTCCACTCGCTCCTTCATCTCTCTAGCTGCTTTGTTTGTAAAAGTTATAGCGATAATGTTTCTTGCGTTTGCCGTTTTGGTTCTCAAAATATAAGCCACTTTGTACGTAAGAACCCTAGTTTTACCACTACCGGCCCCTGCAAGTATCAGAAGAGGGCCTTTTGTATGAATAACCGCCTTTTTTTGTTCCGGGTTCAAGTCATTTAAAAAATCCATTTGTAACCTCCCAACAAAAGAAGCGTGGCAACCACGCTAGTCTTTTTGTTTGTCTTGCCTTTGCTTATCCATTTCAGCAAGCCTCTGCAAAATCAAATTATATCCGTTTGCTCCATAATTCAAAAAGCGTTTAACCCTACTTATAGTTGCAGTACTTGCACCTGTTTGCTTGGCTATATCATTGTATTTTTCGCCATCATTTAACATTTCTGCAACCTGAAGCCTCTGGGCCATAGATTGTAGCTCTCCTATGGTGCAGATGTCTTCAAAAAAACGATAGCATTCCTCCCGATCCTTTAACAATAAAATGGCATCAAATAGCCTATCCAAACTAGAATCTTTTAATTTGCTTTGTGTCATTCTTGCACCACCTCATAATATAAACAAAAATTAAAATTGCCTATACAATATTTCATCCTTCTGATGCAAGCTCTACTTTATTAAATCTTGTATTACATACGCATAAATCTTAAGATTTAAAAGCAAATCATCTATCTTTATATACTCATCCTTTTCATGGGCCACTTCTGGCTCCCCGGGAAACCTGGGTCCAAAGGCAACAGCATTTTTAAACA
>DUTQ01000190.1 GCA_012841995.1 Thermoanaerobacterales bacterium
ATCTGGGTAATGCCAGCGTAGGGAATATATTTTATTATGTATATAATGCGTATAATACATTTTAAGGTACGAACCCAGATTGGGATTTGTGCCTTATTTTTTTATTCCTTTATTTATCAAAATTAATTGGAGGATTTTATGATGAAAAAAGTTTTAACAATTGCGGGATCAGACAGTTGTGGTGGCGCAGGGATACAGGCTGATTTAAAGACCTTTGCCGCACATGGTACATATGGTATGAGCGTAATATGTGCCGTTACTGCCCAAAACACTCAAGGGGTTTTTGCAGTTCAAGATATCTCGAAAGATATAATAGCAAAACAAATTGAAGCTATTTTTGATGATATCCAGGTTGATGCTGTGAAAATTGGAATGGTATCCCGGGAAGATACGATAAAAACCATAGCAGAAGGTCTAAAAAGATATGGTGCCAAAAACATAGTGATTGACCCGGTAATGATATCAAAAAGCGGATATAGTTTATTGCGACCTGAAGCACAAGATGCTCTTATTAAAGAACTATTGCCCCTTGCGGATATTATTACACCCAATATTCCTGAGGCTGAAACAATTTCAGGCATGAAAATTAAAGATGTAAGTGATATGGAAAAGGTTGCAAAGTTTATATCGCAAATAGGCCCTAAAAATGTGCTGGTAAAGGGTGGGCACTTAGACGAGGATGCTACTGATGTACTCTTGACAAATGGGGAATTTATCTACTATACATCACCAAGGATAAAAACAAAAAACACCCATGGAACCGGGTGTACACTATCTTCTGCTATTGCTTCAAACCTTGCTCTGGGGTATTCTATGACGGAAGCTGTAAAACGGGCAAAACGGTATATAACTACTGCCATTGAACATTCATTTTCCATTGGAAAAGGGGTTGGTCCAACAAACCACTTTTATGAATTATATGAGAAAGCTGGATTAAATAATGAATAACGATGATAGCAGTAAATACAATTTGGCTCTACATTGCCAGCTATGGTAGTGACATCATTAATATATATTATAATGAAAGGTGTATGCAAAAATGGACTTATGTGAAAAAATCTCCAAGCTCTTGTCAAATGTAAAAAAACAAAAACCACTTGTTCATCACATCACTAATTATGTAACTGTAAACGATTGCGCAAATATTGTTCTGGCCATCGGCGCGTCTCCGGTTATGGCTGATGATATAGGGGAAGTTGAGGAAATGACTGCCATATCCGGGGCATTGGTGTTGAATATTGGAACTTTAAATGAGAGAACCGTCAAATCGATGATAGCTTCAGGGAAAAAGGCCAATGAACTGGGGATTCCCGTCATATTTGATCCGGTGGGGGCTGGGGCAACATCAATGAGGACAGAAGTTGCTGAAAGAATTATAAGGGAAATTAAACTTTCAGTTATTAGGGGCAATATGTCTGAAATAAAAGTGGTTGCAGGGGAAGAAGCTAATACAAAAGGTGTAGATTCTATGGATGGCATAGATGGAGGAGAGCAATTGGCCATAGGGCTTGCTCAAAGACTAAACTGTGTTGTGGCAATAACAGGCGAAAAGGACATAATATCAGATGGCAAAAGGGTTTGCATAGTGGAAAACGGGCATGAAATGATGTCACGTGTAACGGGAACAGGCTGTATGTGCACATCTGTTATTGCGTCATATGCCGGAGCTTGCCGGGACTTTTACTTAAGCGCTATTGCCGGAATCCTTACAATGGGTTTAGCTGGTGAAAAGGCTTATGAAAGTTTAAATCCAAAAGAGGGCACAGGGACATTTAGGGCAAGGATATTTGATTATATCTCCAATCTATCTGCAGAAGATATTGTGAAAGGAGCAAAAGTCCATGAAAAAGCCTAAATTTGACCTCTGCCTTTATTTAGTGGCAGATAGGAGTATATTGGGCGAAAGGGATTTTGTCAGCAGTTTGAAAGAGGCCATTGAAGGAGGAGTAACACTTGTTCAACTCCGCGAAAAAACCTCTTCCACTTTGGAATTTTACAACATGGCTACCCAGGCCAAAAGGATAACAGACCAATACCATGTTCCATTGATAATCAATGACAGGATAGATATTGCCATTGCAGTAGATGCAGCAGGAGTGCATCTAGGGCAGGATGATATGCCGGCAAAGATAGCAAGAGAAATCCTTGGCCCGGACAAAATAATTGGCATATCGGCTTCTACTATAAGTGAAGCTATTAGTGCACAAGATGCCGGCGCCGATTACTTGGGGGTAGGCTCCGTTTTCCCAACAACGAGTAAAGATGATGCAAAGCAAGTAACCCTTGAAACCCTTAAGGCCATAAAACAATCGGTAAAAATACCTATAGTAGGCATTGGCGGAATAAATCAGGAAAACATAAAAAAGGTAATTGATACAGGTGTAGATGGTGCTGCAGTGATATCAGCCATATTTGGCAAAAAGGATATCAAAAAAGCCGCTGAACAACTTAAAAAGTCATTTAATTAGTCTGATAAAAATAAGGTTCCTCAATATACAGGTTGAGGAACCTTATTTAGTTAGTAAAAAAATTGATTTTATAATCATTAGTTTTGTATAATATATATAAGTTGAATCTAATAATTTTTCGGGGGAATCAAAGTGGAATTAGTAAAAATAAAAGGTCGCAGCTATTATATTCCAGGGGCAACAAATGTGGGAGTTTATAGGTTTAAAAACGGATTTTGCGCTATAGTTGATAGCGGTATAGATAATACTGCTGGGAAAAGAGTTATTGAGACATTGGAAGCAGAAAATTTAAAGGTGAAATACGTTATAAATACCCATGCACACCCTGACCATATTGGAGCAAATGAATTTATAAAACAAAATCATACAGGAACACTGATTGCGGCATCACCAAAAGAAAGGATATTCATGGAGAATAGCAGTCTTGCAGGAACGGTGTTTTACGGTGCAAGCCCGATGCCGGGTCTTTCAGGTAAATTTGTCAAGGCAAAGGAAACAACGGTTGATATAGAGCTTTCCGAAGGAGCTGTTGAATTAGGTGATAAAAGATTTAATATCATTCCTTTAAGAGGACATAGTATCGACCAGATCGGAGTTTTAACAGAAGACAATGTATTATTTTGTGGTGATGCTTTTTTTAGTGAGGAAAAGCTTTCTAAATACCCGTTCCCTTTTATTTTTGACCTAAGGGAACATTTTAAAACTCTTGAGTTTCTACTTTCCACTGATTATGATTATTATGTTCTTTCTCATAGTGATATAATAATACAAAACCCGAAGGATTTAATTAATAAAAATATTGATAACCTTAATGCTAATATCGACATGATTCTATCATACCTCTCACAGCCATTAACAAGAGAGGACTTGGCAGAACTTATCATAAAGATGTATAATATTAAGTTGGATATTCCCCAATATTTTATAACATTAACTTCGGTGAGTGCTTTCTTAACTTATCTACTCGAAAGAAATTCCATCGAAATGAGTATTATCGATGGAAAAATGTATTTTTACGTCTAATTTGAAAGAGGTAATTATTATGATCAAAAAAAGAGAAGACATCCGTAACATTGCTATAATAGCCCATGTAGACCATGGGAAAACGACCCTTGTAGATGGAATGCTTAAGCAAAGTGGCATTTTCAGGGAAAACCAAAAGGTAGAAGACAGAGTGCTAGATTCAAATGAAATTGAAAGAGAACGTGGAATTACGATTTTAGCAAAAAACACAGCAGTAACTTATAAGGACATCAAAATAAACGTAGTCGATACTCCTGGCCACGCAGATTTTGGTGGTGAGGTAGAACGGGTACTTAAAATGGTGGACGGGGTTTTACTTCTCGTCGATGCCTTTGAAGGTCCTATGCCTCAGACGCGGTTTGTTTTAAAAAAAGCCCTTGCATTAAATCTTCCTGTCATAGTTGTAGTGAATAAAATTGACAGGCCAGACGCAAGAATTGATAAAGTGCTAGACGAAGTATTAGAGGTATTTATAGAGCTTGGAGCAGACGATTCTCAGATAGAATTTCCAGTAGTTTATGCTTCGGCAAAAGACGGAATTGCCAAGAATTCACTTGATGAAACATCAGATAGTTTACAGCCGCTTTTTGAAACCATAGTGAATTATGTGCCTGCTCCATCAGGTGATTTTGATGAACCACTACAGATTTTAATAACTACATTAGACCACAATGACTATGTAGGCAGGATTGCCATAGGCAGAGTTTTTCGTGGAACTATCAATGCTGGTAATGAATATGCAGTTTGTAAAAGGGATGGCAGCATTGAAAAAACTAAAATAAGCAATCTATTTCAGTTCATGGGGCTTGAAAGGGAAGAAGCTGAAAGTGCAACAGTAGGTGATATAGTAGCTGTAACTGGTGTAGAAGATATAAATATTGGTGAGACAATAGCTGATTTGTCAAAACCTGAAGTAGTTCCATATGTTGATATAGACGAACCCACACTTTCTATGGTTTTTTGTGTAAATGACAGCCCTTTTGCTGGTGAAGAAGGAACATATGTGACTTCAAGGCATTTAAGAGACAGGCTTTTTAAAGAGGCCAAGAGCAATGTAAGTTTACGTGTCGAAGAAACTGATAGTCCTGATAGATTTAAGGTTTCAGGGCGTGGAGAATTACATCTTTCTGTTCTGATTGAAACAATGCGCAGAGAAGGGTATGAATTTCAAGTATCAAAGCCTATAGTAATAGTTAAAGAAATAAATGGCAAAATATATCTATAGTGACCTGTTCTAATGGCTCCATCTTTTTGCCATTTATTTCTTTAACTATTACTATAGGCTTTGATACTTGAAATTCATACCCTTCTCTGCGCATTGTTTCAATCAGAACAGAA
>DUTQ01000191.1 GCA_012841995.1 Thermoanaerobacterales bacterium
TACAAGGCAGCGGCCTGCCTTGCCTGTATACCCAGTTTTAATGCCATCTGCTCCGTCAAAACTCCATAGTAATTTTGGCATTAAAACTGGGTATACAGGCAAGGCAGGCCGCTGCCTTGTAGCTTCTGCAGTTAAAAATGATATTCAGCTATTGTCAGTAGTGTTAGGTACAAGAGATCATTTTAAAAACTCTAAAGTTTTATTAGATTATGGTTTTTCAAATTACAAACTTGTTAAAGCTATAGAAAAAAGTAAATGCAGTAATGTTGTTAATGTTGAAAATGGCAAGGAAGATAAAGTTTTCATACAAGCTAAAGACGATATTTTTATTCCAAAAGCAGAAAACGAGGAAATGAGATTGGAAATGGTTATTCCAAATAAAATAAAAGCTCCTATTTTAAAAAATCAGCAAATAGGTGTAGCTTATGTATATATAAATGATAAAGCTGTTTATTCTACGCCTATGATAGCCAAAAAAGATATTAAAGAAAAAACACTTTCTGATGTAATATATGACATTTTTAGAATCTGGCTTGATATTAATAAACATTTATCAAGTCTATCTAATCTTTCTAATAAGAGTGCATTAAAGCTTAATCCCAGAATTACATTAGACAGGGGGTGAAGTTTTGGATCCATATAAAACTGGGATGTTTAAAACTAATCCATATGCAAAGAAAGAACCCATATGTGGGAATTTAGTAGTTGTTTTAGATGGTAAATTTGATGGGAGGGGGTTAAAGCTAATTCCGCAACCTTCTCGTTGTTTATTATTAAATGAAGTTCACGAATTGATATTAACTGACGAAGATGCAAAACCAAACAATATTGTAAACGAAATTGCCTATATTGGTTTTTTTGTAGTTAAAAAAAGTGCAATAGTTGTGGTAAATGACCATGTTGAGGTTGAAGGAAAAAACTTGGGAGTTATAGCTGGCTTTGATGAAACCCATATGCCTAATCACTATAATATTGTGGTTAAAAGTGATAAAAGGAATTCGGGATTAGAAATGGGATTTGAATTGGGAGACGAAGTAATTATTGGCTAGGTGAATAAAATCCCAGTTTATGAAAACAATAATTTTGATAAAGAATTTATTAAAATTTAAGGAGGCATTTTTATGGCAAAGTTCACGAAGAAATTTGAAATGTATAGTTCTTTACAAGCTAATATCGCAAATATCTATAATGAAGCCCGTAATGCGGCAGATGAGATTGGTATTCCACAAGAATTAAGAGGTAAATTTGGATTAACTGGTGCAATTTCAGGTTGTCCTTCTCCATTAACTAAAAAGGTAAGAGAAGCTTTAAATAAAGGTACAACCGAAGTTATTCCGCTAGCTAAATTAGTTGATGAGATTCGCTCTATTGTTAAAGATGTATATGGAGATGACTATGATGCAGCTCCTATAAATACCTGTGAAGCAGGATTATGGGTAACATTTGATTGCTTATTTTCTCCCCCAATGCAGGGAAGAGGTGAGAGTTATCAAGCAAGATATTTAATTCCATATGAAAAACATCTCCACCATCATGGTAGCTATGGAAGACCATTTCCAGGTAGGTTTAAAGATATTGTAGCAGATAGGGGATCAACAGCTGGGGAATTGGGGTTTTACGGAAAAAGACAAAATAACACTAGCGTGTATATAGTTCCTTTAGTAGGTGCTGATTATTCTGTTCACGGTATAAAATACCATCCAACTATACAGTTGACGAAAGTAGATCCTGATGCATCAGCCAAAAAGATAAATACAATTGCTGAAAGACATGCTTCACTGCTTACCGGCATTACATCACTAGGCTATGATACACCAGGGTATGGATATGGCATAAAAGATACCGACGGAACTCCAGTTTTACAAAAGAAGTTGGCCCAAATTGCATGTAATTTTGATGTTCCATATGTAATCGATAACGCTTGGGGCGTACCATTTATTGGTCATGATATTTCAAAAAGCGGTGCTGACGTTATCATATATAGTATGGACAAGGCCAGCGAGTCAACTACAGCAGGATTAATAATAGGAAAAGAAGAGTATATGGTGCCAATAAGAAGAGCATTAGGCATGCATGGTGATAGATACGGCACAACGACTTCATATGGCAAAGCAGCTTATGTAACAAATGATCCAGGTAAAGAATCCCTTTTGGGAATTATTGCAGCCTTGAAAGAACTAAGAGATAATCCATCAAGCATGATACAACCAGTAGATGATTTATATCAAATTGTAACAGAAGAGTTTGAACAGATTCATCCGAGGATAAAAAATGGATTGAAAATAACAAAATCCTACAATTCAAGAGCTGTCGAAGTAAACTATGAAAATACGTGGAACGGTAACGAATTAGGTTTCCCAATATTTTCAATTGAAGATATGTATGCAGGAAGTCATATACTCCAGGTAGGCGCATCCCAAATGGGTATAATACCAACCGTTGCTTATGATGGCAATATATATATTTCACCAGGTCTTGGAACTACCGATGATAATGGACAAATAATACCAGAACGAGTAAGATATGCAGTTAAAGCTTTAGTAAAGTTAATGGAAATAGTAGGCCGATATAGCGGATTTTTAGATTAAATATAGTTTCCAGGAGGTTATTTGATGCCAAAAGTTGTTATAGTAGGTGGAGGCTGGGCTGGTTCGGCAGCTGCCCTTGCAGCAAAAAAAGCTGGCGCTGATGTAATTCTTCTTGAGAGGACAGATATGTTGCTTGGAACCGGACTCGTTGGCGGAATTATGAGAAATAACGGTAGATTTACTGCCACGGAAGAAATGATTGCAATGGGTGGTGGTGAACTCTTTAATGTTACAGATACTGTTGCAAGACACAGAAATATTGATTTTCCTGGGCATAAGCATGCAAGCCTATATGATGTCGCAAAGGTTGAGCCTGCTGTTAAAAACCTCTTACTAAATCATGGTGTCGAAATTCATACGCAAAGTCGAGTTAAGGATGTAAAAGCCGATAATAATAAAATTCAAGCAGTAATTACCGATTCAAATGAAATTTTTGAGGGAGATGTTTTTGTAGAAGCCACTGGTACTGCAGGTCCTCAAAGCAATTGCACAAAATATGGTAATGGTTGTGCAATGTGTATTTATAGATGTCCGAGCTATGGGCCTAGAATAAGCATTGCAAATAAGATGGGAATTGAAGAAATGATAGCTAAAAAAGCTGACGGATCATATGGGGCAATGAGTGGCTCTTGTAAACTTCATAAAGAATCGCTTTCTGATGATATTGTAAGTAGGCTAAACTCATCAGGTGTGGTAGTAGTTCCAGTTCCTGATGAAGTAAAAGAAGGTGCAGATATATTAAATAAAAAGGCATGTCAACAGTATGCTTTAAAAGAATTTATAGAAAATGTGATTTTATTGGATACTGGTCATGCAAAACTAATGACACCTTTTTTCCCATTAAATAACTTAAGGAAAATACCAGGTTTCGAAAATGCAAGATATGAAGATCCATATGCTGGTAATATTGGAAACTCCATGAGGTATTTAGCCATTTCTCCCAGAGACAATCATTTAAAAACAATTGGAGTAGAAAATCTTTTCTGCGCAGGTGAAAAAGCCGGGCCTCTTGTGGGGCATACAGAGGCTATATGCACTGGAACTTTAGCTGGCGCTAACGCAGTAAGGTATGCCGTTCATAAAGAGTTAGTACAGATTCCTATACAATTGGCTGTTGGTGATGCTATTTCTTATGTTAAAGAGCAAATGAATACCGAAGAAGGATTAGCTAAAAAGTATACTTTTTCAGGTTCAGTCTATTTTGAAAGAATGCAGAAATTAGGGCTGTATAAGACTGATGTAAAAGAAATAAGAAAAAGTGTGGGAAGTGCCGGAATGACAAATTTTTTTAACAATAAAGTATAAAATTTTATAAAAATAAACAGTATATAAAGGGGTCCTAAAGACCTCTTTATTTTTCTATTTGGAGGGACAACATGATTAAATTAACTTTAGTTCATTGGGTATATCTAATAATGGTCTTAGTGATTATTGCAACAATGGCTGTTAGAAGAGATACAGTTATGCCTTGTATAATTGGTATATTTTTAGTTGGCTTAGTATCAACAAGTAATATATGGATGGCTGTTCAAGTTCTATTCAATGCATTAATTGCAGCGGGTACAGAATTTTTAGGTCTAATTACTGTTATAGGGTTAGTTGTCGCTATGTCAAAAGCAATGAGTGATGTTAAAAGCGATTATTTAATAATGAGACCGGCATCAAAGATTATGATTAATGCTGATATAGCCTTTTGGATTCTTGGTATCATTATGCTTATTGTAACACTATTTGTTTGGCCGTCACCTGCAGTAGCATTAATTGGCGCGATTATGCTTCCTATTGCTGAAAACGCAGGCCTTTCTGTTATGGGGGCGGCAGTAGCTATGAATATATTTGGGCATGGAATGGGTCTCTCTGGTGATTATGTAATTCAAGGCGCACCGGCTGTTACCGCTAAAGCTGCAGGATTTGCAAATGCAACGCCAATAATGATTGCAAGTTTTCCTTTATGGCTTACTATGGCAATAGTAACAAGCATATTGTCATATATATCCGTTAAAAGAAACCTGAATCAAAAAGACAAAAAAGAAAACGGAAATACTTTAAAGCAAAAAAATCATACAAAAAGCGAAAAGATAAACTTTTCTACTGCTTCTTATGTTGGTGCTGCTTTATTTATTTCCTTGTTTCTTATCGATATCGTTCTACTTGTCAGGTATAAAATTCGAGGAGGTGACGCAACTGCATTAATCGGTGGTACAGCTCTAGTTATTACATCAATTATTTCAATTGTTGGTTTTAGAAAAGATGCTTTAGAAAAAATAACAGATTATATAAGAGAAGGATTTTTATTTGGTATGAAAGTTTTTGCTCCGGTAATCGTTATTGGAGGTTTCTTCTTCCTGGGTTCGGAAAGTACAGCAAAAGCTATATTGGGACCGCAAGCTACTGGATTATTATCAGATTTTGGTATTGCCCTCTCTCAAAGGGTTCCACTTAGTAAAATACCAGTAGCTTTTATTCAAATGATAATCGGAGGAATAACCGGATTAGACGGATCAGGGTTTTCAGGTTTACCACTTGTTGGTTCGTTGGCACAAACTTTTAGCTCAGCAGTTAAAATTGATAAGGCTACATTAGGTGCATTAGGACAGATATCTGCAGTTTGGGTTGGTGGTGGAACTATCATCCCATGGGGCATCATTCCTGTAGCTGCTATAACTGGTGTAGACCCAAACGACCTTGCACGAACAAATTTTTTACCCGTTATCATTGGACTTTTGGTAACTACAATTGTAGCAATATTTCCAATGATAACGGGTAAAAAATTTGTTCGTGCAAGGTCGTTTGGGTCTACACCAGTTATAGCAGCTACAGGAATGATGCCCCATGGGATGATA
>DUTQ01000192.1 GCA_012841995.1 Thermoanaerobacterales bacterium
CCTGGCGTAAGGTTTGCAACTTTTTGATTTGGAGATACACCTACAACTGTATTATTCATACCTAGTGGATCAAAAATATTTTCCTTTAAAAACTCGGCAAATGTTTTCTTGCTCACTTGTTCTATTATTGAACCAAGCATTACATATGCAGAATTACAGTATGAAAAATTTGTATCTGGTTCAAACTCTAGATCTCCAAACCCCTTAATCATCTCTAATATGGTATCTTGGGTCATCGCATCTCCCATTTGGTTTGCAATTTTACAGAAATCATCATCAAAGTATTCTTTGATGCCTGATGTATGTGTCATCAGATTTCGTATAGTTACCTTTTTTGTATATGGCGGAAAATCCGGAAAAAAGCGCTCAATGGTATCTTCATAATCGAGCAAGCCTCTTTCTTTTAACATCATTATAGCCATAGTTGTAAACTGTTTGGAAACTGAAGCTATAATAAAAGCCTTATCGGTTGTCATGGGGATTCGGGCTTCCATATCAGATAGCCCGAATCCTCCCTCATATACAATCTTTCCCTTTTCTCCAATAAGTAGTGCCATTCCGGGTGTATCATCTTTTACATATAAAGCTACAGCCTCTTCTATCTTGCTTGAAAGTTCTTGGCTTTCCATTTAGATCTACTCCTTAGTGACATCATTGATATACACTTTTCCATCTACTCCAACTTGTAGCCCTTTGACATTTTTGCGAGCAGCCAGATATTGATATTCGGAAAATAGCGGTATGCCAGGCATTTCATCTAAAATCTTGCTTTGAATCTCATTGTATTTCGCTGTCCTCTCATCCATATCCATTATATAGCGAGCTTCTTCAATGAGCTTGTCTACTTCAGGATTTGACCAGGGATACCCTGCTTCGCTGTGGAAGATATAGTATAGGATATCCGGATCACTCCACCAGTAGTACCTTGTTGCCATCTCATAGGTATGATCATACATCATCTGCTTAATGTATTTTATTTCATATTCCCTTAACTCAAGATTTATTCCGGCTTTTTGGAGCTGTGCTTGCATTATTGGTGCAGCCTGTTTCATAAACGGCGAATCAAGTGCAACCATCAATGTGATTGATAAAGGTTTGCCATCCTTTTCCATTATACCTTCACTATTAGCCTTGTACCCTGCTTCTTCCAATAACTGTTTGGCTTTTTCCACATTATAACCATATTGTTTTTTAAATTCTTCCTCTGCTTTCTCATCATAACACAATTGAGCCTGTGATAAAAGACCATATCTTGGTACAACTGTGCCTTTTAAAACCTGATTTAACTCATCTTTATCAATAGCCATTGCTATTGCTTTTCTAACTCTTACATCATTTAAAGGCTCTACTTCAGTATTTATAGAAAGGTAATCCACACCTGTCTGCATATATTCATAAAGTTCGATGTCCTGATTTTTCTTAAGCTCTTCAAGTGTTTCAATGGGAACATTTACAACTATATCTGTATTTCCTGATTTTAGCTCACTTATCCTGGTAAAGTTTTCAGGTATAAACCTTACAATGATTTTATCTATTTTTGCAGCTCCCTTATTTTCTACAACAGGGTTATTTGTTTTATATTTCGGGTTTTTAACAAGAGTAATATGGGACCCTTGCACCCATTCTTCCACAAGGTACGGGCCATTTCCAACTGCTTGACGGTTAAATGCCTCTTTACCTAGTTCTTCAGCTTTTTTAGCATCGGCAATACCACTATAGACACTTGTCAGTACAGGCCATAAAAATGCTGCCGGGCTGTCCATCTTGAAGATAAGAGTTTGCGGATCTTCTACAACTATTTCTTTCACTGGTTCCAAATCTTCTGCATATGGGCTTATCTCTTTATGTCTTTCTAACGCCAATTTTATGTCCTCTGCAGTCAATGGATCGCCATTGGCAAAACAAGCATCTTCAGGTATTGTAAATTTTATTTGTTTTCCACCGTCTAATATCTCATAAGAGGAGGCCGCTGCAGGAAGTACCTCTTTTAATTGCAAATCAAAAGATACAAGTGGTTCATACATAAGAGTGTGAACTATATTTTCCCAGTTTATCTGAGAGATATCGGTGCCTTCAATTTCTTCAGGTATGGCAATTACCAAGGTGTTTCCATCTTCTTTTCCAGATTGGCTGTTTCCGCCACCGCCACAACCTGTTACTAAAAAAGCAGCTGTTAAAACTAGAATTATGATTGACAATAATTTCCTGTTTTTAAACATTTAGTTTTTGACTCCCTTCAAAAAAATATATATTTGCAAAAGTTTCTATTAACAATGTATCAGTAGATCCCTTCGCCCCCTTCTTAACTTATCAAATGCGTTTAACCTAAAAACCTATATTTTATTGTACAAATTATTGTAATTCGACAAAAAAGTTATTTATCCTTCTTTTTACTTGTTATTAATGTGTATTACAAATTATAGTTATTTGCTGAATTTTGTTGTCAAAAAAACAGCTTCTCCTATAGAGAAGCCTTTTCGGTGTAGAAACTCTTACTTCATTTTATTATATAGTAACAAGCCTCTATTTCTTCATCATCAATTTGAGGAAGTCTATCCCTTAATTCAACTATTGTTTCACTGTTTATCCCAAAATAGTCCTCGCCCAATACCCTGGCACAAACAGTATGGCTTGCATATGAGCCTTTGTTTCTTTTTACAAAATCTACAATCTCCATGATTTGTTTTTGCTTTTCTACCAAAATAAAACACCTCCTGTGAGTATTATTTTTAGTTCACAGGAGGTGTTTTATTCATAAATCTTCATCTTAAAGAAACATCTCCACTAAATACTCTTTCGATTTCACCATTATCCTTTTTTACGAGCAAAGCACCTTCATCATCTATATCGATAGCATTACCTTCGAAACTGTAGGCTTTTCCGGTAATCTTGACATGCCTTCCAAGATTGCAAGAAAGTTTCCTCCATTTAGTCATTACTTCTTTAAAGTTGTCTTTTAATGCAAGATTATAGTGCGATTCAAAACTTTCTAGAAAACCTACTAAAAGTTCTTTCCTATTGAGCTTTCTGCCCAAAATTAAACTCAATGAAGTTGCTCTATCTATAAGTTCTTCAGGAAAATAATAATTGTTTACATTTATGCCAATACCGATAACCACATAATTTATGCGATCTAATTCTGCGCTTATCTCTGTTAAAATTCCACAGATTTTTTTCCCATCAATTAGAATATCATTAGGCCATTTTATTTGTGCTAAAAGCCCAGTTTGTTTCCTTATGGTTTCACAAGCGGCTACTGCCGTAAGCAGTGTGAGTTTCGGTGCTTCATATGGGGCCATTTCTGGCCTCAATATTATTGAAACACAAATACCTGTTCTACTCGGTGAAACCCATTGCCTCCCGAGCCTTCCCTTGCCACTTGTTTGTTGCTCTGCAACAACAAGAGTACCTGATGGTGCACCACTTATTGCTAATTTTTTTGCTTTTTCATTGGTAGAACCTATAGAAGAAAAGTAATGAATGTTTTTCCCCAGCAACTCTAGTTTGGCTTTGCTCCATATTTCTTCGGGCAATATCAAATCTGGCGAATTTACTAATCGGTAACCTAAACGTGTTGATGATTCAATTTCGTATCCCATTTCCCTCAAGTTGTTTACTTGTTTCCAAATGGCTGAACGGGTAACACCCAATTTTTTACTTATATCTTCACCTGAAACATACCCCCATTTGTTTAAAAGCAGAAGTATCAGGATCAGATTGGGATTGTCCCTATCAGCGGCAATTGAAATATTTTTTTCAGCCATAAATCCTAGCCCTCCTCGAGACAAGCCTTCAAGGATCCCTAAGTTATATAGAAACAATTGTTTCAATTCAGTGTGTTTAAATTATCATAAGTTATATGGCATTTATATATCCCACCAGCTTGCTATATTTAAAATGTCTAAAACATATCCTTGCTAAATTCTACCTCAAAAACATTATATATGTTTGGCAGGATTTGTTCAACAAAGTTAGTTAACAAGTCACAACTGATGTTGGATAAAATTATCTTGCCCTGGACTTTTGTCTGCCCTGACGGGAAAGCAATGATTTTCGCATGCGAATATTTTTTGGAGTTATTTCTACAAGTTCGTCATCTTCAATAAATTCCAGGCATTTTTCCAACACCATTTCCTTTGGCGGGGATAAGCGCAAAGCTTCATCAGCCGCAGCTGAACGCATATTTGTCACATGTTTTTTCTTACAAACGTTTATGTCAAGATCTCCGGGTCTTGAATTCTCTCCAATAATCATTCCCTCGTATACCGGAACTTGAGGGCCTATAAAAAGGGTTCCCCTATCTTGAGCGTTATAAAGCCCATATGTGGTTGTTTCGCCATTTTCCCATGCTACTAAAGCGCCTCGGCTGCGATGGGGAATCTCACCCTTATATGGAGTGAAACCTGCAAATACGGAGTTTATTATGCCTTCGCCTTTTGTGTCAGTAATAAATTCAGAACTGTATCCCAATAACCCTCGCGTTGGAATCTCAAATTCGAGACGCAATGATCCCTGTCCCATGTTTTCCATATTTAAAAGTATATGGGTATTGTTATGGAAAAGATAGGTATACGAAAAGGCCAGCTTTTAAATATGGAAAACATGGGACAGGGATCATTGCGTCTCGAATTTGAGATTCCAACGCGAGGGTTATTGGGATACAGTTCTGAA
>DUTQ01000193.1 GCA_012841995.1 Thermoanaerobacterales bacterium
GTTAGGAATATGCGGAATTTAGGGAATATATATTAAATAGCTAAAAGGGGAACTATTATAAAATTTTAGCAATCATTATTTTAAAAGCATATAGGTAAATTTCATTGTGAAGGAGGATATTATGGAAAGCCAAAAGAAAGAAACTTTTGCCACAAGGTTTGGCTTTATTTGTGCAGCCATGGGTCAGGCAGTAGGGACAGGTAATGTCTGGCGTTTCCCGCGCGTTGCAACAGGTAACGGCGGAGGCCCTTTCATGGTTGTTTACATGATTGCCCTTTTAGTTTGGGCTATACCTCTTCTAATATCTGAGGTTGTTTTGGGCAGAAGGGCAAGAAAAGGTACATGTGGTGCATTCCGTGATCTATGTGGTGAAAGTTACACATGGATGGGCGGATGGGTTGTAGTAGTTTGTTTTGCTCTTGGTGCATACTATTCAGTTACAATGGCTTGGTGTTTAAGGTATTTCCTGTATGGCCTACAAGGTGCATTAGTACCTGGTGCAGATACTGTAGCACTTTGGGAGAATTTTATAGCTTCTCCAGGCCAAGGAGTTTTGTTCAACGCTATTTCAGTAGCAATAGCAGCTTTTGTAGTATTTAAAGGCGTTGAAGGTGGTATAGAGAAGGCCTCAAAGTTTATGATACCTACACTTTTTTTCCTTCTTATAGTAGGTATGATAAGAGCAATCACTATGCCAGGAGCTACAACCGGGTTACACTATCTTTTTAATCCTGACTTCAGTCAGCTGGGAAACAGTAAGGTGTGGTTGGAGGCATTTACACAGATTGCCTGGTCTACAGGTGCCGGTTGGGGATTTATGATAACATATGCTGTTTACACGAAAGAAAAAGAAGACGTTGCATGTAATAGCTTCATAACAGGTCTTGCAGATACATCAGCAGCGCTTATAGCAGCAATGGCTGTTATTCCTTGTATTTTTGCCATGGCGCCTAATAACTATGAAGAGGTTCTTGGCGCAGGGAACACAGGCCTAACATTTATTTGGCTTGCCAAATTGTTTCCTGAAATGCCTGGAGGAAGCATTGTTGCCACATTGTTTTTCCTAGCCATGACATTTGCGGCATTGACATCTCTTTATGCTATGTATGAGGTTTCTATCAGAAACTTTATGGATGCTGGTTGGTCCCGTAAAAAAGCCGCGACATTTGTTGTAATTGCAAGCTTTGTGTGCGGTTTGCCTTCTGCAATGAACATAGAATTCTTCAACAACCAGGATCAGGTATGGGGCGTTGGTCTACTCGTAAGCGGTTTGATGTTCGCCCTTGCCATTAAGAAATACGGCCTTGAGAAAGCACGCATAGAAGATATCAACTCTGTTTCAGACATAAAGATTGGGAAGTGGTGGAACGCTTGTATCAGCGCATTCCCGGCACTGTTTGTCGTTATCTGCGGATGGTGGATATGGCAGCAGTTCACCTGGTATCCGGATACTTGGTGGAACCCCTTAGAAACTTACAGCCCTGGAACGATGTTCATGCAGTGGGGAATAGTCATTATCCTCTTGCTAGCGTTCAATAAGAAGATTGCAGATGCAGTTAAGACAAAAGATGTAAGTATGTAAAGAAAAGGGGGTACATAAAAATGACAGCTGGAAGTATACTGACGATGATAATAGTACTGGCAGTTTCTTGGGGAGGAGCTATTTACTTTATAAATATGGCTGCTAAGGCTCCTGGCAGTGACGAAACATAAAGAAAATACGGTTCAGATGGGGTTTTTACCCTATCTGAACTTCAAAACACATAATTACATGTTAGTTATTTTTATTTGAGTTAGTAAACCATAACCTCCCAATAAAATTTAAGGTCATGTTAAGCCGCAAATGTATTTGCGGCTTTTGTGGTGTACACTTTAAGGGGGAAACACGTAAGTTTGTTTCTACAATCGATTCCGGTAAAGAAACCTAACTCTGGTGAAGATACAGCATCTATCTCGAAAATAAGAGCCAAAAATCATAATTAAAATAGTTATAGTACTATTAATTAATACATAGTAATATACTAATACTGATATTTTGAGATAAAGCATAGGGGAAAAATGATTGCAAATATAGAGACAATTAGGAACATGGAGAAACATTTAAATATTTTTATAAAAAAGCAGGACTTTTAATATTTACGTAGAAGTATTAATTGTCTAAATCAGGTTACTAAGTAACCTAAAAATTATGAGAAAGGAGGTAAAGTAAAAACAAAGCAAAAGGAGGGGAGTGAAGGGCGTAA
>DUTQ01000194.1 GCA_012841995.1 Thermoanaerobacterales bacterium
ATAAAGAGTAAATAGTTGTCAGATTTGTATGTCTGAACTTGGATTTCTCCTGCTTCTTTTCTCAATAACTCTACAAAGTGGTCCATATCCTGGCGTTCTACCTTGCCTTCGGCAAATTCAACAGCATAGGCGCCGCAAGCTCTAATAAGTGCTATAGCAGCCGGGACCTTCCATGTAGCCATTCTTCCAGAGTTGCCTGCTTCTTCTACCTTCTTTTTAATCTCTTCTAAAATGAAATCCACGTCGCCAATCTTGTCATCTGGAATCTCTATGCCGAGTGCTCCCGGATATCCGTGATACGGGCTGGGGCAGCACTGCTCCGGGAATATGGCTCCTTCATCAAGAGCTTTTTTAATCAAAGGTTCCTGCATGGCACAGTTTGTGCTAAATAATGCAGTATCTTTACCGTGTTCTGCTATCTGCCGCGGAACGTCTTCAAGGATAAATTGCTGTGAAGCCGGTATTCCACCTTCACCCATTGGGTCAGGTGCTGCGACTTCCAAAAACTCTATGCCAAGTTCATCGGCTTTTTGCTTAAAGATATCTCTTCTCTGTGCAAGGAGTTCAATTGACATATGCCTTGGGAAAGAGTAGTGGATGAACTTTTTAGCCCCCATATCATGGGCAAGTTGCATGATGGTTTCTCCACGTCTTAAGTTGTCAGAGTCAACAACAATATCAGACCTGTCGCTCATCATGGCTGGATCTTCTTGAGGCAGCGCCGCAATCAGCAGGATATCTTCTCTACTCTCTCTAACTGCTTCAAAGGCTGCTGCTGTGCCGGGTACTGCCTGGCAGAAGATTATTGCCTTCACCTTTGGGTCTGAAGCCATATCCATGGCAAGTGTTATAGTTGTCTCCTGCTCTTTTGTAAAGTTATCAGGATATGTTTTGTGTATTACCCTGTCTTCACCATACTTTTCTACTAGTTCACGGCCGCCAATAAATTCTTCTTCATTTTGTGAGCTGGTGCCTGTGATAACGCCTATCTTCCAATCAACATCGTCTCCGGCTTGCTCTCCTCCTCCGCCACCGCAGCCTACTAAACCAACCATTAGAAGGAGCACTAGCGAAAGTGCTATGATTTTCTTAGACATTGTTTTTAATTTCCCCCTCGTAATTTTTTCTATAAACTGAATCTAAATTACCATAAAAAAGCTTTCAGTTTTCCCCCCCTTTATTCAGTTATTAATATAAGATATTTGGTCTTGGTCAAGTTTATTCTAAATTAGCCTGACTCTAAAATATATTTGTAAAAATATTATGATTAAGTATATATATTCTATGTTTTATTGCTTTTTCCTCCTTTTTGGCAGAACTTTTATATTAGCGATTCAAATGAAAATACATTTTTTGCAATTTTGACAGCATCTCTTGCGTCTTTTCCGTAGTAATCGGCTCCGATCTGGCGGGCGTATTCCCGGTTTAGCACTGCTCCACCTACCATAATGCTGCAATCTATCTTCTCTTCTTTTACCATATCAATGGTCTTTTTCATATTAGCAACCGTAGTGGTCATAAGTGCACTTAGGCCAACAAGCTTTACCCCATATTCAGATATTTTTTGTACTACGACTTCAGCCGGCACATCTTTGCCTAGGTCAATTACCTCATAGCCGTAGTTTTCCAGCAGCACCTTTACAATGTTTTTGCCGATATCGTGGACATCCCCTTCAACTGTGGCAAGAATTATTTTACCTTTACTTATGTCTTTGCCATCATTTTGTTTTATTGCTTTTTTGATTACATCAAAGGACAGCTTTACTGTCTCGGCTGATTGTATCAATTGAGGCAGGAATATATCTCCTTTTTCATACATATCCCCCACCTGGTCTAGTGCAGGTATGATGTGGTTATTTACAATATCCAAGGGCTTATTGGTAT
>DUTQ01000195.1 GCA_012841995.1 Thermoanaerobacterales bacterium
ATACCTCGTTCAATTTCTGAAAGATATGAAGTAGAAATCCGGAACATCTTTCAATTTAATTATTGTCTTAATGTTTTTATAATCTGGATTATCTTTTTTACCTCTTTGGGGGGTATATCTTGGATTTCCTTTACGAGTATCTTAAGATCATCCCTCGTTTGGAGGATATTCCAAAATTCCATGAGCTCAAGGTCTTCAGTAGAAAAATCTGTAACAGGTGTGCGGATGTTGCTCATACCTAATAGCCAGTCAATGCTGACATTAAAATGACTGGCTATTTTTTTCTTTATATCATCGCTTGGGGCATTCTTACTTGCTTCATATAGAGAAACAGCATGTTTAGTTACGCCGACTATTTTCCCGAATTGTTCTTGGGTTAAGCCGTGTTCCTGCCGTAATTGTTTTATTCTTTCACCCGTATTTTCCATGACAAATTCTCCCCATATTGCAAGAATATGTTAATAAACGAAAAAAGGAAAAACAGCTTGACAGTTAAGCATAACTCTACTATAATAATGTATAAGTTAAGCATTACTTTATTCATGTGATTTAATTAGATATTTTACTTTTATATGCTTAAGGTGGTGATTCCATAAAAAATAATCAAAAAACTAAAACAAAACAACAATAAAATACAAATAACTTTAGCCCGGGTTTTGGCGGAAAAAATATGCGTGCCAAAAGCCCCGGGTTCAAACAATTCTTACTATTATCATACTATATCATGTTCAACAAATCAATTAAAAGAAAAGGGTAGGAGGAAGAGTAATGGAAAATAAACCGATTTGTTATGTACCGAGTAGAAAAATACCAGAAGTTTTTAGTGGGGTGCCGAGCTTTTTAGGGCTGCCCACAATTAAGACTAAAGAAGAGCTTAAAAAAAGCGACATAGTTTTTATGGGAGTGCCATGGGAAGGAATTTGCACCTGTGGAGGTTTTTCAGGTACAGAGCTCAGCACTAAATTTATTAGACAGGTTTCAGTAAGGTATGGCGGATATTTACCTGATTATGATTTAGATATTTTTGATTATTTTACAGGCGGAGATTATGGTGATGTTGCTATAAAAAATGGCGATTATGATTTTACGTTTAACAGTATAAGAGAGCAGTATAAAGATATTTTAACCGCGGGCAAATTCCCGGTTATATTTGGTGGAGATCATTCTATTTCTTATCCGTTGATCAGTGAATTTGCCAAAAAGTATAAAGGGAAGATTGGAGTTATACATTTTGATGCACACATGGATAATCTTGAATCGTATGATGATGAAAAATATGCAAGGTGTTGTCCGTTTCATAGATTATATGAAGATGAAAATGTAGATCCCAAGAAAATCGTTCATTTCGGTATAAGAGGACCAAGGAATAATCCGGCAGGTTTAAAAGCTGCCAAAAAATACGGGGCAAATGTTATAACCGGAATGGAAATAAAGATGAATGGGGTATTAAAATCTATTAAAAAGGCACTAGAATTAGCAGGCGATGGAACAGATGCCATATATGTGTCAATATGTTCTGATATATTAGATGTTGCCAATAATCCTGCAGGTCCACCGGATCCATGTGGATTAACTTCTTTTGAATTAGCTGTTGCTCTTCATGAATGTGGCAAGGCAAAATGCGAGGCTATTGATCTTGTGGAGTTATACCCGCCAAATGATCCAAATGGGACTTCTTTCCATGTAATTGCTTGGATGGTGATTTACTTTTTGGCCGGTGTGACCAAAAGAAGGTTTAATTTGTAACTTAAACATTTTCCATATACTCCGGGGACAAAGCCCCGAAGTGTATGGAAAAATATATTTTGGTCTATATAAATAAATA
>DUTQ01000196.1 GCA_012841995.1 Thermoanaerobacterales bacterium
GGATTTAATTCTCTTATTTTATCCAAGGCAATCTGGCCATTTCTTGCACTTCCAACCACTTTCATATCATGCTCGTTATTTATAATATCAGAAATGAATTTCCGCATAAAAGCCGAGTCATCAACAACTAATACTCTTATAGCAGCCATTTTTTCACCTTTTTTCTATAATTGTAATCTGGATTTGATTTTGTATATTATATTATAATATTCGATTTTATAATTCAATAAAATAAGGTAATTTTTTTCGTTTTGCAATTGTCTTTTGAAGATTATATAATAATATAAAAACAAATATCTTATTTCTCAAAACTTTAGTAAATTTATTATTAACAAAAAGAAAAATTATAGAATATAAAAAAATAGAAAGAGGAGGGCAAAAAATGATTAAAGTAGAGAGCTTTAATTTGGACCATACAAAGGTAAAAGCACCTTATGTAAGGCTTTCCGAGCGAATCAAAGGCCCTAAAGGCGATATGGTAGTAAAATACGATTTGAGGATGGTTCAGCCTAATACCGATTCCATTCCGACAGGAGGACTTCATACTCTTGAGCATCTTTTTGCAGTGTATTTCAGGAAATACCTGAAGGACGTCATTGATATATCTCCTATGGGTTGCCGTACAGGGTTTTATTTGAGTAAATTCGGCGAAACTCCACTAGAAGAGCTTCAACAAATATTCATCAATGTTCTAGAAGAGGTCATTAACTCAAGAACGGAAGATATCCCAGCTGTAACTGAAAAAGAATGTGGAAACTTCAAAGACCATTCCTTATTCACCGCAAAAGAGTATGCAAAAAGGACACTAGAAGGATTTAAAAAAAGGTAATGGCGACTAAACCCTAGTCGCTCTTATTTCAAAACTCATCATTAGGTCTCCGTTTCCTCTTTAACTTTTCTATATTTTCTTTTATTTCCTTAAAATGAACCTCTTTTCCCTGGTTTGTTGGATTATAATAAGATCTTCCCTTTAAATTATCTGGGAGACAATCCATATCGGCTACTTTATCTTCAAAGTCATGGGCATATTTATATCCCTTATTATATCCTATATCCTTCATTAATTTTGTGGAGGCATTTCTTAAGTGTAAAGGAACCCCTTGGGCCACAGTGCATTCAGCATCTTTTTTTGCTTGATTATATCCTACATAAATGGCATTGGATTTCGGAGCAAGTGCCAGGTAGACCGCTGCTTGTGCAAGATTGACTCCACATTCAGGCATGCCTATAAAACGCGTTGCATGATATGCCGCTACTGCCTGCTGTAATGCCTTTGGCTCTGCCAAACCTATATCTTCAGATGCAAACCTGACCATTCTCCTTGCAACATATAGGGGATCTTCCCCGGATTCAAGCATCCTGGCCAACCAGTAAACGGCAGCATCACTGTCACTGTTCCTTAAAGACTTGTGGAATGCCGAGATCAGATTAAAATGCTCCTCTCCTGTTTTATCATATAAAAGACTTTTTTTCTGCATTGCCTGCTCTAATACATCATTTGTAATGACAAGAGCACCATCTTTATCTGGTGTACAGCCCAAAACTGCCGTCTCCAGGGTGTTTAATGCTATTCTGGCATCTCCATCAGCATAATTTGCTATTTTACATAAAATATCTTCATTGACCTTGATGTTTAGGCTGCCCAATCCCTTTTCAGTGTTCGTAAGGGCCCTTTTTAAAAGCTTCACCATATCCTCCAAACCTAAAGGCTTCATCACAAAAACCTTTGAACGTGAAAGCAAAGCCGAGTTTAATTCAAAGGATGGATTTTCCGTAGTCGCACCAATGAGGATAATGTCCCCCTTTTCAACATAAGGTAAAAAGGCATCCTGCTGTGCCTTGTTAAATCTGTGAATTTCGTCTATAAACAATAGGGTGCGCTGACCGTATCTTCTCCGCTCCTCGGCCTGTTTCATGACCTCTCTTATTTCCTTTATTCCTGAAAGTACCGCACTAAAGGTTTCAAATTTAGCCATTGTCATTGTAGCAATAATTTTTGCCAATGTAGTCTTGCCTACACCAGGAGGACCCCATAGAATCATTGATGTAACCCTATCCATCTCTATGAGCCTTCTCAATATTTTACCTTTTCCAAGAAGATGCTCTTGACCAACAAATTCATCCAGGTTTGCAGGCCTCATTTTATCCGCCAGTGGTGAGCTTGTCTTGCTTTCATTTTGAAACAATGTAGTCTGTTCAAAATCCATTTTATCACCCGTTAAAAAGTTATTTCAAACTGATTATACATTCCTGAAAACTCTCGCCAAGTAACAATTACATCGTCCACCTGGGCCCATCTTACATCGCTTTTTATGTATTCAACAAGCTGATTTATCGCTTGTTCCTCACCTTCTGCAACTACTTTTACACTTCCATCTGCCTTGTTTTTAACATAACCACATAGCCCAAGTGAAACGGCTTTTTTAAACACGGAATATCTCATACCAACTCCCTGTACAACCCCGTAAATATCTATGTGAGCCGATTTTTTCATAATAAATTAAATTCTCCTTGCATCTTGATTATACCAGTAATACTATTAATACTATCCCCACATTCACACTTACAGATTGGCTTGATAACATTTCATTATACAAGACCAATTATATCATAGAATGAAAAAACATGGAGTAGTGGGCTGCGCATATAAAAATCACCTTTTGTCTCTTGCATAACCACAAAAAAACTCATTTAAACCTAAAAGCGGCATCCTTAAAAAAGAATGCCGCAAAACAATTGTAAAATTATATTATGTATAGCTTTATTCCTCTACCTTTTCTTCTTCCTCTTCTTCCTCTTCTTCAGGTTTTACAATTTTTTCAATAACAATGTCAACTTTATCAACTTTATACCCAGTAAACGTTTCAACTTCACTTATTATCTTATCTCTAACCTTTTGGGCAACTTCAGGTATCTTAACACCATAAACAACAGTCAGCTTAACTTCAAAATCCACACTTCCTACTTCTGTTTCATCCAATTCTGCTGATTCGGTTTTCTTAACGGCAATATGTGGGGTAAACCTATCTGTAAAAATCCTTGTAATTCCTGATAAACCACCCTTTTTATCCTGTTTAAAGACATCTTCCACTTTCTGCATAGCTTCCCTAGCTATCTCCACAAATACCGATTCATTAATAACCGTATTACCTTGCATAATAGCACTCCCCTTTCATTTAATGTTTGAAACCTGCCCCTCTATTCAAAGGAAATAACGTATTATTATTAAAAGGAGACAAATTCCTTATTTAAATTATATTAAAAATTATTATTTATTTCAACTACTCTAACAGCACAGTTAGTGTCAAGTAAAAGTAGGCAATTCCTTTGAAACTTTTATCCTGCATAATAAATGTAGCTTTTTCATTGTTTTATTGAACAAAAAGTTGCTTTTATTTTTTTATAAAA
>DUTQ01000197.1 GCA_012841995.1 Thermoanaerobacterales bacterium
CCGATGTCCTAGATCTGTATCGCTCATGGGTTTCCTCCTTTTATTGTTTATCAGCCGACTGTACCCTTATAACAATTCAAATAACGGTTTTGTGACATAAAATCTAAAATTAATAGATATTTTTATATCATTATAGACTAAAATTTCAATATCAGCCTTCGTCTTGTATGCCTTGCATCATTTCCCAATATATCGTTTTTACCATTGCCATGTTTCGGATTGCAATCTTTTAATTTTTTTTGTAATAAAATTAAATATTGTTTGTATTAACATATTAAATGGGGAAACTTTAGTCATTTTATATCTTTTACAAATTATAAAAGCCAGTTAGGATAATTTTTTTATCCTAACTGGCTCCCACACTTAATGGCAAACGAAACTTACCCTCATCTCAAAATAATATCAAAATTTATACCAGTTCCATTGACAATAACTGGTTTAACTTTTCATATTATTACTAACAGGTATACTTTCAGAACCGCTGTTTTCATCACCTGCTAAAGTTACCCTTCTGACGCAGTCTTGGAAACTTTCAATATCTACATTGAAAATTATATTCCTTACTGTCAAGGTCTTTTGTGTTGATGCCCTCAAGGACAAAATGTGATGTTTCTTCCTTTTGAAAACATGGGACAGATAAACAGCTATGTAGTGGCAATCCGTGTAAACCCCGAGATACCTCTTTTTCTTTCTTTGATGAAATATAAATTGCAGTGGGGCCATCTGCTCCGCCAATGATTCCGATGGATGCAGCAGATGTAGAACTGAACTCATCATTCAGGGGCTCTGTATATTGAATACTATTGCCAAACTGCAGAGTATCCCCTTGTGGCAAAGCAGGCTCTATTTCATACATTGACTGCATAATATAAAGGTTACGGTTTTTACCTGTTTTGATGGAAAATTGTTCCGACTTTTGAAAATACAGTGTGTGTTTTATCCCTGTAATGGGATGATTAAAACAAAGCTCTTTGGGATTTTCATCAGACATTTCAAAATGCAAGTCCAGAGGATGAAACCTTTTCACAGGATATGTAGACAGCTTTATTGAGTTCACTCTGTCCAAGCGTAAAAAGCGCAGCAGCTTTTGAATTTTGGAGTCTGTCGGAGGATATGGCACACAAAAGCGTTCACAGGCAAAACATGTAACATTATTCAGGATAGATGAATATGCCTTTTGCACATGTGCAAGTTTATCATCCTCTTGTACCCATGGTATACTCATGGTGCCACTGGACGAATATCCGCCTTCTACATGCTTTCCGTTTATCCATATTTCACTTATTGATACAGCCTGATAGGGATGTTCCTGCTCTACACAGCGCTGCTGTAATGGCGTCAATGTTTCCTCAATAGTTTCATATTTTTCTAAAAACTTGCGGAGTTTTGTTTCATCTAAAATGGTGATCACATCAAAAACAATACCTTTTGAAAAACGGTATATAACAGGAATATAGCATTTCGTTCCTGCATATTCAAACTGCCAATTTGTCCTCTGCGCAAGTCCCCAAAACCCTCTGCCCTTGCTCCACATACTGGAGTTATAATATACTTTCATTTACCTAACCTCGAATCTTGTGTGGCTTATTTATGACCTTTGAAACTACTTTCAAATATATCAAAACATTGAATGTCATGCAATCAAATAATTCCTTTCGTTAGTGTCAAGTAAAAGTAGGCAATATTCCTTTGAAACTTTTATCCTGCATAATAAATGTAGCTTTTTCATTGTTTTATTGAACAAAAAGTTGCTTTTATTTTTTTATAAAA
>DUTQ01000026.1 GCA_012841995.1 Thermoanaerobacterales bacterium
AAAATGTTCATCTTCCAGAAACTCGGGATATGCCACCATGATTTTTCTCTCGGCCTCTTCATAGCCGCCGTCAAAATAGTATTGCATTCCTTGAAATTCCCTGGCCACCTGTTCTGCCAGTTGTTGTTGCCCCGGATCCAAAAAGTTTGTCGCTTTTTTTTGACAATTTTTTCGGGCAATCATAAATGTATCTCTTAATTTTGCTTCTAACTGTTTTTCGTCAAAGTTGTCCATGATTTTTGCCTCCTTGATGGCAAGCCTGTGGGGATGCTTTTGTATATTATCCCTATCGCAACAGCTAATATGCTATTTCTATCCTCACTAACTTACCGTATTTGATTATATCAATTTAACACATATTTTAAGTTAAAGTCACTATTAACAGCACTATAGTATTATTTCTTTAAAAATTGTTAAATTCCTTTAGTTTATAGTATAAGTATATACATCAGATTAAATAATTGCTAATTAAAGATAGTAAATTGTCTTATTTTCGGGATACATGTCTTTATATAAGAACAATATGTCGTTTTATACTGTCTTAATCTCTTTTATAGATATATCCCTAATCCCGTTATTACGCCGCTTTAAGCCATTATAGAGTATAATCAACAAATATTAAATCATTGGCATAATAATTGCTTTGTAAGAAATACGGGTTCGTTTATTAAAACTCAATTTATTGTCAAGGGGGTAATATAAAAGATATCAGGGGTAATATAAAAAAACAATTATCTTTCATGAATTGAGTTGTCATTCAAATCATAATCTTTTTGGATTTTTAGGAAAAATTATACAGGAGGGACTTACAATGTTGAGATTTGAAAGATTAATTTCCGCTGTGGATACCCACACTGCCGGTGAGCCAACGCGTACTATTACAGGAGGCTTCCCACGCATACCGGGAAAAACGGTTGGTGAAAAGATGGTTTACATGCGCGACCACATGGACGAGCTCCGCACAATGTTAATGTATGAGCCACGTGGCAATAATGTGATGTCAGGAGCCGTATTGACAGAGCCAAGTGATCCAAGTGCAGATATCGGTGTTATATATATTGAAACAGGTGGCTACCTGCCGATGTGCGGACATGATACTATTGGCTGTTGTACTGCATTGATTGAGACTGGAATGATTGCTGCAAAAGAGCCTGAAACTGAAATTGTATTGGAAACACCTGCTGGTCTCGTTACGGCAAAAGCAGCTGTTGAAGACGGTATTGTAAAATCGGTCTCATTTAAAAACATTCCTTCATTCCTCTATATGGCCGATATCGATGTAGAGGTACCGGATTTAGGCAAAATCGTTTTAGACATTGCCTATGGAGGTAACTTTTACGCAATCGTAGACGCTCAAAAACTCGGTTTGGATATTAACCCTGAAAATGCGTCTAAAATCATACAAATCGGTAGTTTAATTAAAGACGCGGTAAATCAGCAATACAATGTAGAGCATCCTGAATTACCGTATATAAAAGGCTTGACACATGTTGAGTTTTCCGCTCCTCCAACACATAAGGATGCACATGCCAAAAATACA
>DUTQ01000198.1 GCA_012841995.1 Thermoanaerobacterales bacterium
TGATGTGCTAGCTAATGACATGTCTGTATCGCCAACCGCCTTTTCTGCATTATCCATTGATTTTTTAGCCAAGGTAATTACTTCGGTGATTTCACTTATCTTGCCACTGATATCTTTTGTGGCATGTGAGGTCTCTTCTGCAAGTTTTCTAATCTCATCTGCAACAACTGCAAATCCTCTACCTGCCTCTCCAGCTCTTGCAGCTTCTATTGCTGCGTTTAATGCTAGCAGATTTGTCTGATCTGCTATAGATGATATGGTTTCGGTTATCTTCACAATGATTTCTGACTTTTCTGCTACATCTTTTATGGTAGTCGCAACATCTTTTGTGGCTTTAATATTCTGTGAGAATTTGTCTTTTAAATCTACCATTGATTTTGAGCCATTGTTACTCTTTTTCTTCATCTCATCCGTATTCTTTGAGGTATTATGTGAAATATTGCCAATTTCATCTAAAGCCTGTCCAAGCTCGTTTGTCATCGTGGAAGCCCCTTCCACTTCACTCGCTTGCTCACTGGCTCCTTGTGCCATCTGCTGAATTGCGTTAGATATTTCCGCGCTGCCTGATGCAACTTGTTCTGCTGCTTCTAACAATGCAGCTGTAGTTTCTTCTGATCTTATTGATATCTGCATAACTCCTTCCACAATAGACCTGATTGATTCTACAGCCTTATTTAGCGCATTAGATGTTACACCAAATTCGTCATTTCGCTCGATTGAAATCGCCTGTGTAAGGTTCCCCTTCGCCAATTCTTGAGCATATTTCTGCATAGATAATAGGGGTCGCTTAATGTTTCGAGCTAAGTAGAATGCAAATAGTAAGCCTATGGCAATAAAGGCTATTGTTATAAATAATGTATTTCTCCTGATGACATAAATACCGGCAAGTATCTCATCTTGTTGTTGTGGTATCGCAAGTGACCAGCCAGTCCCTTCCACAGGTGCAAATGCCATGTACCTGGTTATATTGTCATACGTAGACCGTCCAAAGCCTGTTTCTCCTTTTATCATCTTGTTTTCAAGTACAACCAATTCTTTGTATTTTGGGTCATCACTTTGTGTAAGATTGTCCTTTATCTCTACAAGTTCAACATTTGGATGTGCTATGACAGTGCCTTCTTCATTTAGCATATAGGCATATCCGGTTTTCCCAAATTTAATACTTGATATAAAATCGTTGAGGACCTTATGGTCAATAATAGCTGTAACAACTCCAACATTTGCCCCATCACTCTTAATAGGTGTGGCAAGCATCATTACGAGTTTCCCTAATTCTTCATTGTAATCAGGGCTCGATACGCTTGTCTCTCCCTCTAAAGCAAGTTTGAAATACTTTTCTTGAGAAATATCCCCAACTGTTTCATCGGTATATCTCACATTTCCTGATAAATCTGCTACACCAATTTTGAGATATTTATATCTTTCAAGATACTCCATCAATGCAGGTTTCTGTTCATCCCAGTTCATACCTCTTACTCTTGTCTCATTTGCTATGTTTTCGATCTCTGTCTCCTTATTCAAAATAAACAGTGAAACAACTCTTGCATTTGCCTTTGCCTGTTCTGTCAGCATTGTGCTTATTGTTTTATTCATCTCTGAAACTGATCGATTGTATGACATAAAACCTATAGTTCCACACATTACTACTATTAGTAATGAAATAGAAATAATAATAAAGTTACTAATACTGCCATGTCTTTTATTGTTTTTTTTAGACATTATGCATTTACCTCCAACATGTTGTATTTGTTTCTAAATCTAGACCCATATAAGTGCAATATAATTTGCCCCTCAACCTTATGTAAGCATTGTTGATTTTCTGGGATTAAATCTAGTGTGTCTTTTTTCGGCCTCCTTTCCACACGTGATTATATATATTAAAAGCCCTATGGTCTTAATTTTTTTAAATTATGTTTGTACCCATAGTATAATTACCCATTTTTGTATAATTAAAACTATATTTCTATATTTATAATATTTATTCGTCAATAATGTCAATTTTCCTTCTTTTTTTGTTTATTTTTGATAATTTTTGGCATTTATTTTTATTATAATTATAAAAAAGCCTTACCATTTATTCCGGCATTTAGTCGGAACAAATGATAGGCTTTGAACTAAATACTACACATGTTTCACCCTATGCCTATAATCTCATTTTCCACTCCACCTTTTAAGTGACTTAATCTCAATACCAAATTGATCCAGTATTCTCCCAACCGTGTTTAGTACAATGTCTTCAATAGTCTTAGGCTTTGTGTAAAAAGCAGGCACAGGAGGCATTATGGTTACACCAATTTTTGATAATTTAAGCATGTTCTCGATGTGTATTGGGTTAAGTGGTGTTTCCCTTGGCACCAGCACCAATTTCCTTTTTTCTTTAATGCTCACATCTGCCGCTCTTGAAATCAAATCGTGAGAATAACCACTTGCTATTGAAGATAATGTCTTCATGCTGCATGGAACAATAACCATTCCGTCTATCTTAAAAGAACCGCTTGAAATACAGGCTGCAAGGTCATTGTGCTCATAAAAATAATCTGCTAAACTTTTTACTTCTTCCAAGGAATAATCAGTTTCTGCTTTAATTGTGGTCTTTCCCCAATCGCTTATAGTCAAATGTGATTCAATTTTGTTCTTCTTTAACTCTTCCAATAGTTTTATACCATAAATGGCACCAGAAGCACCGGTAATTGCTACAATTAATTTCATGAATCCTTCCTCCGATTTAGGTTTAAAAGTATCTCCTTTATGAGCTTATCTTTGTTTTGCATAAATGTATCAATATCATCTTGTGTGGCATTATCAATGTGTATTCCTGCTGAAACAACTACAGTTTTTCCGGTATTTATGCAAATGGCTTCTGCAATAGGAACTGCAATAAAATCATCCTTGTGACCCAGAAAATTATAAACTGATGTTGTACAGCTTATGGTTTTGGCATTTTTAAGGCTTTCCCTTGGCTCAGAAATAACTACAGTGCCTATATGAGGTCTTTCGCCGCCTCCCACATATATGTTTATCCCATCATAGGCAGGAACAATAACTGCCGTTAATGTATATAAACCATCACCCACTTGTTCAATTTGGATATCTTCACACAACGAAAAACTATAAAAGGTTATTAAAAAGCCAA
>DUTQ01000027.1 GCA_012841995.1 Thermoanaerobacterales bacterium
ATATACATAAATGTTATGATGGAGAGGAAAATGAAGAGCTTGAAGAAACAGAGAGCCGGGAAAGGTGAAAGCCGGTCTGATGGCGTCATTTTATGCTCGCTCCGGAACAGTTGAGGCGAAATAGCAGTAGTCTCAAACCGTTGACAGACGTTATCTGTTAAAGGTAGTTTACTACTAATGAAGGCGAAACCTCTATGGTGGAGCGAAACAGGGTGGTACCACGGGGAAATCCCCCTCGTCCCTGGGATATAATGTCCCGGGCGAGGGGGTTTTTTGATTACACGCTAAACAAGTTGAAATGGTGGTGATATATATGAAAATAAGCGGTGCAGAAGCACTTGTAAAATCATTAGAACTAGAAAACACAGAAATTGTCTTTGGCTATCCAGGTGGTGCTATACTTTCTGTTTATGATTCATTATACAAATCAAAAATAAAGCATATTTTGACGCGATCAGAGCAAGCTGCAGCTCATGCAGCTAGCGGCTATGCAAGAGTGTCAGGAAAAGCAGGTGTTTGTATTGCAACTTCTGGCCCAGGAGCTACCAATCTGGTAACAGGTATTGCAACCGCTTATATGGATTCAATACCAATAGTAGCTATTACCGGTCAGGTTTCAACAGACGTAATCGGGCGCGATGTTTTTCAGGAGGTTGATATAACTGGTGCCACAGCACCTTTTACAAAACACAATTACCTGGTAAAAGATGCTGATGATATACCAAGGATTGTCAAGGAAGCATTTTATATAGCAAAGACCGGTAGACCAGGGCCGGTGCTTATAGATTTGCCAAAGGATATTGCAAGCAAAAAAATTGATTTCAACTATCCTGAGCAGGTTGTGCTGAGAGGATACAAACCTACTACACAAGGCCACCCGTTGCAAATATGCCGAGCTGCTAAAGCCATCAACGAAGCCAAACGACCGATAATATGTGCAGGAGGAGGCATAAATTTAGCCGGAGCGGATAAAGAATTGCTGGAATTGGCCCAAAAGGCAAATATCCCTGTAACAACAACGTTGATGGGTATTGGGGCTTTTCCGGAAAACCATCCGCTTTCACTAGGAATGCTTGGTATGCATGGACTTGCAAGTGCTAACAAAGCAGTAACACAGTCGGATCTCATCATAGCTACCGGAGCGCGCTTTAGCGATAGAACCACAGGTGAAGTAAGTGGGTTTGCGCCTGATGCAAAGGTAATACACATAGATATAGATCCTGCGGAAATTGGCAAAAACATGAGAACAGATATACCAATTGTCGGCGATGTAAAAGGCATTCTTAGAGATATAGCTGAAAAAGTTAAACACAATGAGCGCACGCAATGGATTGAGTATATATCTTCAATTAAGGAACAAATAAATTCTCCAATTGATGATAGTAAAGACTTATATCCGCAAGAAATAATCAAGATGCTTTCTGATAAGACTAGCGGCAATGCTATTATAACTACAGAAGTTGGTTGTCATCAGATGTGGACTGCCCAATTCTATGAGTTTACACATCCACATACATTTATATCATCCGGTGGTCTTGGAACAATGGGATATGGGTTGCCTGCCGCCATAGGTGTAAAACTGGCTAAACCCGGGGAAACTGTAATAAATATTTGCGGTGATGGCAGTTTCCAAATGAACTTGCCGGAAATGGCAACAGCCGTTGAAAATGGTCTTTGTGTTAAAATTCTCTTATTTAATAATAAAGGCCTTGGGTTAGTAAGACAGCTGCAGGAATTTTATTGTAAAGGCCGATATAATCAAGTGAATTTTGAATTTGTACCTAATTTTGTAAAGTTGGCTGAAAGCTATGGCATAAAAGGCATGAGAGTTAAACATCGGGATGAACTATCCAAAGCCATTGATCAATTCCTTTTGAGTAAAGAGAGTTTCTTACTTGAATGTGAGTTAGATATACACGAAAATGTATATCCCATGGTGTTAAATGGCTCACCTATTGATGAGATGATTGGAGGATGATGCCATGAAGACGACATTATCTGTATTAGTAGAAAATCATCCGGGTGTTTTATCGCGAGTGGCAGGTCTGTTCAGCAGACGCGGCTTTAACATTGACAGCCTTGCAGTTGGTACAACGGAGATTCCTGATATTTCCCGAATGACAATAGTTGTTGAAGGCGATGAATACATTGTTGAACAGGTAAAAAAACAACTTAACAAACTAGTTGATGTCATAAAAATTAGCAAGATAAACCCGGAAGAATCAGTAAGCCGAGAGTTGGTGCTTATAAAGGTTGATACCAGCCCAGAAACCAGGTCGGAAATAATCCACATTGCCGAAATTTTTAGGGCAAATATCGTAGATGTAAGCAGAAAATCCATGATAATTGAACTTACAGGCGATAAGAATAAGGTTGCCGCTTTTGAAGAGCTGTTAAAGCCATTTGGAATTAAAGAACTTGTGCGAACCGGCATTATAGCCGTGAATAGAGGAACAAATACAATTAAAATTGAGGAGGAAGATTAAATATGGCAAAGATGTATTACGACAATGATGCAGATCTTAAAACATTAGAGGGGAAAACAGTAGCCGTCATAGGATATGGCAGTCAAGGACATGGTCATGCGTTGAACTTAAAGGACAGTGGTGTGGATGTAATAGTAGGTCTTTATGAAGACAGTAAATCATGGGAGATAGCTGAAAAAGCGGGTCTTACCGTAAAAACTGTCAGTGAGGCTGCAAAGGCTGCAGATGTGATAATGATGTTAGTCCCTGATCACGTTCAGGCCAAGGTTTATGAAGAAGACATCAAACCAAACTTAAAAGAGGGGGATGCACTAGCTTTTGCACATGGTTTTAATATCAGATATTATCAGATAGTGCCTCCTGAAAATATAGATGTATTTATGATTGCTCCTAAAGGCCCTGGTCATTTAGTAAGGAGAATGTATGAGCAAGGTGCAGGCGTTCCTTGCCTTGTAGCAGTTGAACAGGATTATACAGGAAAAGCAATGCAAGTAGCACTTGCATATGCCAAAGGAATAGGTGGAACCAGAGCTGGTGTTATAGAGACCACATTTGCCGAAGAAACAGAAACTGACTTATTCGGAGAACAGTGTGTGCTTTGTGGAGGGCTTACTGAACTAATAAAGGCAGGATTTGAGACATTAGTCGAAGCCGGCTATCAGCCTGAAATTGCCTATTTTGAATGTCTTAATGAAATGAAACTGATTGTTGATATGATTTACGAGGGCGGTATTGGATGGATGCGCTATTCCATAAGCGACACTGCTAAATATGGAGATATAACTGTAGGAAAACGCATAGTTAATGAGGATACAAGGAAAGAAATGAAAAAGGTGTTGGATGAAATAACAAGTGGCGAGTTCGCAAGGAGATGGATTTTAGAAAACCAAGCAAATAGACCTGTCTATAAGACAATTATGGAAAAAGAAGCAAAACATCCAATTGAAAAGGTTGGCAAGGAATTGAGAAGTATGATGCCTTGGTTAAAAAAATAGTTATCGGATAAAAACATTGCTAATAAATATTGCCGCTTTACCAAACCTAAAGCGGCAATATTTAGCTTAAGTGGATAGAGGTGTATATAAATGTCAAGGAAAATAGATATATTTGATACAACCTTGAGGGATGGGGAACAAACTCCCGGAGTTTCATTGAACACATATGAAAAATTGGAGATAGCAAAACAATTGGAAAGGCTTTCTGTAGATGTAATTGAAGCCGGATTTCCCATTGCTTCACATGGTGATTTTAAAGCAGTCAAAACAATTGCCGAGAATATAAAGGGCCCAGCCATTACAGGTCTTGCAAGGGCTAACTTTAAAGATATTGATAGAGCAGCTGAAGCATTAAAAGATGCTAAAAGACCTCGAATCCATACTTTTATAGCATCTTCTCCAATACACATGAAATATAAGCTCAAAATGACACAAGAACAAGTATTGGAGGCTGCGGTGGAGGCTGTTAAGAGGGCAAAGTCATATGTAGAAGATGTTGAATTTTCTGCAGAAGATGCATCAAGGTCAGAGATTGAGTTTCTCTGCAGGCTGTTTTCGGCAGCTATAAATGCTGGGGCAACCGTTATCAATGTTCCCGATACAGTAGGTTATACTACACCTGAAGAATTTGGCAATCTCATAAAGACCCTGTTGGAGAAAGTCCCGGAGATGGATAAAGTCAAAGTCAGTGTTCACTGTCATAACGACCTTGGCATGGCGGTTGCCAATTCATTGGCAGCCATAAAGAACGGTGCAACACAAGTGGAATGTGCTATAAACGGGCTTGGTGAAAGGGCAGGAAATGCTGCATTAGAGGAAATAGTCATGGCATTGAATACAAGAAAGGACTTTTATGGTTATTCAACAGGTATTGATACACGACACATCTACCGTACAAGTAAATTGGTCAGCACACTTACGGGAATTTATGTTCAACCCAATAAAGCAATAGTCGGTGCAAACGCCTTTGCACATGAATCAGGGATACATCAACATGGTGTGTTATCTGAAAAATCCACTTATGAAATAATGACACCTGAATCCATTGGCCTTTCCTCCAATAAATTGGTGCTTGGCAAGCTATCGGGAAGACATGCTTTTAGTCAGAGATTAAAAGAGTTGGGATACGAGCTAACAGAGGAAGAACTGGAAAATGCATTTTTGAGATTTAAGGATTTAGCTGATAAGAAGAAAGAAATTACAGATGGAGACATTGAAGCACTAGTTGAAGAACAGGTGCTAAAACTCCCTGAAATAATAAAATTGGAATACTACCAGACTTCAAGTGGTAACAAGGCTATTTCTACTGCTTCGGTAAGACTTAAAATTGGAGAAAAAAGTGTAGAGGAAGCCGCAACCGGCGATGGCCCCATAGATGCAACCTATAAGGCTATTGAAAGGGCTTGCCAGATGCACTGTAAACTAGTTGATTATTCAATAAAATCTGTATCTGGTGGAAAAGACGCCATGGGGGAAGTAATTGTTAAGATAGAAAAAGATGGAAAGATATATACAGGGAGAGGCTTGAGCACAGATATTATAGAATCAAGTGCATTGGCATATACAAATGCTTTAAACAAAACTATGCTTCCAAACGGCAAGAACAATGGTCATCATTAGATGGTACTCTCGATTGACAAAGAGGTGAAAGATTATGTATATGACGATTACACAGAAAATAATTGCGAAACACGCTCACAAAGATTATGTAAGTCCAGGGGAGCTAGTAATGGCTGATATAGACCTAGCACTAGCTAATGATATAACAGGTCCGGTATCTATCAGCGAATTTAGGAGAGCCGGTGCTAAAAAGGTCTTTGATAAAACAAAAGTAGCCCTTATTCCAGACCATTTCGCACCAAACAAGGATATTAAATCAGCTGAGCTTTGCAAAACCTTGAGGGAATTTGCAAATGAACAACAAATAACCCATTACTATGAAGTTGGACGAATGGGCATAGAACATGCACTTTTACCTGAGCAAGGAATAGTGCTTCCAGGTGAACTTGTCATAGGTGCAGATTCTCACACATGCACATATGGGGCATTGGGGGCCTTTTCCACAGGTGTAGGCAGTACCGATTTGGCGTATGCACTTATGACAGGCAAGGTCTGGCTTAAAGTACCTGAAACGATGAAATTCATCTATCACGGGAAACTCAATCCATGGGTTACAGGAAAGGACCTCATCTTATATACCATTGGTGATATAGGTGTAGATGGTGCACTTTATAAGTCAATGGAGTTTTCAGGTGAAGCCATTTCATCTCTTACCATTGATGAGAGGTTGACTATAACCAATATGGCCATTGAGGCAGGCGGGAAAAATGGCATAATTGAACCTGATGAGGTTACTATTGAATATGTAAAGGCAAGGG
>DUTQ01000199.1 GCA_012841995.1 Thermoanaerobacterales bacterium
AAATGGTGAATATGTATATTGAGGGCAATTCTATTTGCAATAAATTTAATATAAAAATTCCCAGAAGGGAGTTGTATTGAATGAACATTAAAATCAGTGGTAAAAACATAACCGTTACAAATGCTTTAAAAGAACATGTAAGAAAGAAACTTGGTAAACTTGACAGGTATTTTGATGAGGCTATTGAGGCACAGGTCACTATGAATGTAGAGAAAGACAGACATATCGTCGAGGTAACTATACCAATGAATGGTATAATACTGCGTGGTGAGACTGAAACCAATGATATGTATGCCTCTGTAGACTTAGTAGTGGAAAAATTAGAGAAACAAATAGAAAAGTATAAAACTAGAATCGCCCGCAGTACAAGGAAAGGTACATTTAAGTTTAATGGCAGCACTCAACCGCCAAGTGCCGAAAAAAAGGCAGATATTCCCAGAGTTGTAAAGGTCAAGCGCTTTGCGATTAAGCCTATGGACGTTGAGGAAGCAACTATGCAGATGGATTTACTTCAACATGATTTCTTTGTATTTTTAAATGCGGAAACAAATGAGGTTAATGTAGTTTATAAGAGGAAAGATGGAAATTATGGTTTGATAGAGCCAGAATTGTCATAAGGGAATTTGCAGATAAAAACTTAATATGAGATTACATATCTCATAGCATTGTTAAACAACCTGCCATAAAAAGCAGGTTGTTTATAATTTTAGCAGGAATTAGCAAGTATAAGTAGAATTCATAGAAAAAGAACTTGGTTTAATAGGACAAGCTATCAAATTGATATAAATAGATATGAGGTGATAATTTTGCCCGACGACTCTAAAATCTTGTCAATAATTAAAAAAAGTGAGCAAGTCTTGAATAAGATTAATGGTATATCGTCTGCAAAAATAATTACATCACAAGACGGGGAAATTTCTGAAATTCACGTAGTTTCTAATTCCAGGGGAAGCAAAAAATCATTAGTGCGGTGTATAGAATCCACTTTAATCACATTTATAGGTTCAGAACTGGGATACTTTGTTGAAAAAAAATTACGCAAGTGATAAAATTATGTAGATCATAGTAACAAGGAACCTTTTTATGGTTCCTTGTAAACTTTACAGCCATTTCCTCAATTTAACGAGGTGATTTTATTGTTAAATAATCTTTTAACGAAAATTTTTGGAGATGCAAATGAAAAGGAAATAAAAAAACTGAATAAAGTTGTGGAACAAGTCAATGAACTTGAACCTCAAATAAAAAAGCTTTCTGACGAAGAGCTAAAGGGTAAGACCGATGAGTTCAAGGAGAGGCTTGAAAAAGGAGAAACCCTTGATGACATTCTTGTCGAAGCATTTGCTGTGGTCCGTGAAGCCTCATGGCGCACACTGGGCATGAGGCCTTTTGATGTTCAGGTGCTTGGTGGAATAGTACTTCACCAGGGAAGAATAGCGGAGATGAAGACAGGAGAGGGTAAGACCCTGGTCGCTACCATGCCTGTATATTTAAATGCGTTGTCAGGGAAGGGTGTCCATGTTATCACTGTAAATGATTATCTGGCGCGAAGAGATAGCGAATGGATGGGTAAGATCTATGAATTTTTAGGGCTTAAAGTTGGACTCATAGTCCACGGTCTCAACTATGAAGAGAGGAAAGAAGCCTATAATGCAGATATAACTTATGGTACTAACAATGAGTTTGGGTTTGACTATCTAAGGGATAATATGGTGCTATATAAAGAGAATATGGTTCAAAGACCGTTGAATTTTGCAATAGTTGACGAAGTTGACAGTATCTTGATTGATGAGGCCAGGACACCGCTAATCATATCAGGTCAAGCAGAGCAGTCTACAGAGATATACAATAAATTTGCGCGGTTTGTTCCAAAACTAAAAAAAGATGAAGATTATACTGTGGACGAAAAGGCACACAGTGTCATGCCTACTGAAAAAGGGATAAAAAAGACAGAGAATCTTCTAGGTGTTGCAAATTTGTATGATGAAGAAAATATGGAGCTTTTACACCATCTTCAACAGGCGCTTAAAGCCCATGCCTTGATGAAAAGAGACAGGGATTATGTTGTAAAAAACGGTGAAGTTATTATTGTCGATGAGTTTACAGGTAGACTCATGTTAGGCCGAAGATATAGCGAAGGTCTTCATCAAGCCATTGAGGCAAAAGAGGGTGTGAAGGTTGAACACGAAAGCAAAACCCTTGCAACCATAACATTTCAGAACTATTTCAGGATGTATAATAAGTTATCAGGCATGACAGGTACTGCAGCTACAGAAGAAGAGGAATTCAGGAAAATTTATGGACTTGATGTTGTCGTAATACCTACTAATAAGCCAATGATTAGGGTAGATCACCCAGATGCTATATACAAGACAGAAAGTGGAAAATTTGAGGCAGTTGTAAGGGAAATAGAGGAATGTTACAAAAAAGGGCAGCCGGTGCTTGTGGGCACCATTTCGATTGAAAAATCTGAAATGCTGAGTTCGATGCTCAAGAGGAAGGGTATACCTCATGAAGTGCTTAATGCTAAGTACCATGAGAAAGAAGCGGAGATTATTGCAAGGGCAGGTCAAAAGGGAGCTGTAACCATTGCTACGAATATGGCTGGTAGAGGAACAGATATTGTTTTAGGTGAAGGAGTAGCGGAACTGGGAGGTCTCCATATTATTGGAACAGAAAGACACGAATCTCGACGCATTGACAACCAGCTGCGCGGTCGTGCCGGTCGTCAAGGTGATCCGGGCTCTTCCAGATTCTATATTTCACTTGAAGACGATTTAATGAGATTATTCGGTTCAGATAATATAAAAGGTGTTATGGATAAACTTGGCATGGAAGAAGATCAGCCTATAGAACATCCGATTATAACAAGAGCTATAGAAAATGCCCAAAAGAAGGTTGAATCACACAACTTTGATATACGTAAACACGTATTAGAATATGATGATGTAATGAATACTCAGCGTGAGGTCATCTATTCTCAAAGAAGAAGAGTGCTGGAAAATGAGGATTTAAAAGATAGCATAAAGGAAATGATAGCACAAGTTATAGAGCAAATACTGGATATTTATGCTGGCAAGGAGATACATCCGGAAGAGTGGAACCTTAAAGGTCTTACTAATTACATTGGGGATATATTTCCGTTTAAATATGAGATAAGCTTTGCTGAAGATATTACCAGGGATCAGATTTTTGATGCGCTTTTAGATAAAGCATTAGCTGCCTATGAGAAAAAGGAAGAAGAAATTGGCAGTGACACTATGCGGGAATTAGAAAGGTTTATCATGCTCAAAGTAGTTGATGAGAAGTGGATGGACCATATAGATGCTATGGACCAATTAAGAGAAGGTATAGGGCTTAGAGCTTATGGTCAAAGAGATCCAGTGATTGAGTATAAGATTGAAGGATTCGATATGTTCCAAGAAATGATAAACAGTATTCAAGAGGATACAATACGCTACTTATTCAGAGCTCATATTAAAACACCGCAAGAGAGAAAGCAACCAACTTACAATGTTGCCTATTCACATGGTGAAGGCGATGAGAAACCACAGCCAATAAGGAAGAAAAAGAAAATAGGGAGAAACGATCCTTGCCCATGTGGCAGTGGGAAAAAGTATAAAAAGTGCTGTGGACGCAATGTTTAGTTGCTAAATCTGATAAATTGTGAAAGGCGGGATAAATTTGTTTGAGGAATACAGAGAACAGGTGGAAACCATGGGACAGATAATATCTGAATTGAGGGATTCACTTTGAAGTTGAGAAAACCAGACAGCGAATAAAAAATCTTGAAAAAGTTACAGTTGAAGCGGGTTTTTGGGATGATCAGCAAAATGCTCAAAAAGTGCTGCAAGAGTTGAACCATCACAAGGATAAGCTTGAGAGATATATTGGACTTGAGAAAGATTTTGGGGACTTAGAGGCTCTTATAGAATTGGGTGTAGAAACTTGTGACTTGGAGTTAGAACATGAGATTAAGCGGGAAATTAAAAGATTTAGCAAGAAGCTTGAGGAAATAAAACTGGAAACACTCTTTTATGGCAGATATGACAGAAGAAACGCTATTATATCTTTACATGCAGGTGCTGGTGGAACCGAGGCACAGGATTGGGTTAGTATGTTACTTAGAATGTACACCCGTTGGGCTGAAGGCAAGGGATTTACAGTTGAAACATTGGATATTTTGCCTGGAGATGAAGCAGGAGTCAAAAGTGCCACACTTCTTATCAAGGGCTTTAATGCATTTGGCCATCTAAAATCTGAAAAAGGAGTTCACAGGTTAGTTCGCATATCGCCATTTGATTCTGGAGGCCGCCGCCATACATCTTTTGCCTCTGTTGACGTCATGCCGGAAATAGATGATGATTTGAAGATTGAAATAAGGCCTGAAGATTTAAAGATAGATACCTATAGATCTGGTGGGGCTGGAGGTCAGCATGTAAATAAAACTGATTCTGCGGTAAGAATAACACATTTACCAACTGGCATTGTTGTCTCATGTCAAAATGAGCGCTCACAGCAAAGCAATCGGACTATTGCCATGAAAATACTAAAAGCTAAACTATTTGATCTTTATCAGGAAGAACAGCAAAAAGAAATTGATAAAATCCGTGGAGATCAGAGAGAAATAGCTTGGGGCAGTCAAATAAGGTCTTATGTTTTTCATCCTTATAGCATGGTCAAAGACCACAGGACAGATGTAGAGGTAGGCAATGTGCAAGCAGTGATGGATGGGGAAATTGATGAATTCATAATAGCATTTCTAAAACTGCGGGCAAAATAGTTAAATATTTATTTATTTTAGCAGTAGCCAGCTGTCAGGGTAGCAAAGTTCAAGCTTAAAATTTTTAAACATAAGTAATTTATTACACTTACAAAAAAAGGTATTAGTTATGATTTGACGAATATTGAATATGACTATTTTTTTGAAGGATGATTATGTTGAATTTTTTTGATATCCTTTACCCACAAAAACCCTATTGTATTTCCTGCAATAAAAGATTAAAACCTAATGAATATATATTATGTAATGAGTGTAATGGTAAAATTGATGTCATAAAGCCTCCTGTATGTTTAAAATGTGGGCGTGAATTAGGCTTTTCCTACCAAAGGCAAACAACTTGCAGCGAATGCAGCAAAAGCCACCTTCACTTTGTTGAAGCTCGCGCATACGGCCATTACAATGGGGTCTTAAAAAAGCTCATATATGAATTTAAATATAAGAGAAGGCGAGAAGTTTCGAAGGTTTTAAGCGAAAAAATGGTAAAAACTATAAATCGCCTTGATTGGCCTAAATTTGACTGGCTTGTCCCTACTCCCCTACATGTAAAAAGGCAAAGAGAACGAGGTTTTAATCAGTCTGAATTGCTTGCAAGGGAAATGAGCAAAGTGTTAGAAACATCCTTATTCAACGGTTTGGTCAGAGTAAAATACACAGAGCATCAGACACTTCTAGACAAATCATCCAGGGAAAAGAACCTTGAGGGAGCTTTTGATGTCATTAAAAAACAAGATATAAATGGGAAAAGACTGCTCCTTGTAGACGATGTATATACAACAGGCGCTACGGCCGAACAGTGTGCAAAGAGT
>DUTQ01000200.1 GCA_012841995.1 Thermoanaerobacterales bacterium
ACATTTTTAATGACTGATAAAATATGTCAACAGTTATCAAATCTGTTGAAAGAGCTATGAAGAATATAAATTATTTTGCAGCTAACAGAGCCGAACAACTTAATCAGACAACTGATGAAATTAAAATAAATAAAATATTAACACAATTAGGAATTATGGGAGAAACAGGTACATCTGATATTATTGAAATGATAAATTTAATATTAGAAAGAAACCGAGAAAATGGTGGAAATTTAGAGCCTTATAGATTAAGCGATATATATAAAATGTTAAGTGAAAAGTATGAAAGAAAATACGGAAAGTCTTCAAATGTTGGCGCAATAGAACAGAGAATAAGAAGAACAGTGTATAAAGCTCTACAAAATATCGCCAGTTTGGGAATTGAAGATTATAGCAATGAAATCTTCCAGAAATATTCCACTAGTTTATTTGATTTTGAAGAGGTCAGAAAACAGATGAATCAGATTAAAGGAAGCTCAATGTACGGGGGAAAAATTAATGTTAAAAAGTTTGTAGAAGGAATAATAGCTTGGTTAAAAAGTGACGAATTAGAAATATAGCCTTTTTTAGAATTTTTAGAGTCTGTTTTTGTCTTTTTCAGTATGATCTTGTATGTGGGATTTTATAATACAAGTAGAATTTTCATTATATCATACTGAAAAAGGAGTGAATTTTCAATGTTTCCAAGTGAAGCTATAACTTCTTCTAGTTTAGATGCCTTATTGTTCTACTGTTCATTGTTGGGTATATTATTGTTTATTGGTGTAATATTGAGGCTTAAGGTAAATATTTTCAAAAAACTGTTCATTCCGGCTTCTTTAATAGCAGGTGTTATAGGCCTTATCCTAGGAGAGTACGGCATAGGACTTTTACCAACCGAAATAACCCAAAGTTGGGGAGCTCTGCCCGGAAGGCTCATAACAGTTGTTTTCGCACCCATGTTAATAGGAATGGAGCTTCCAAATATTAAAAAAGTAGGAAAAACAATAGTTCCACATCTGTATTTCGGTTTTATAGCAGACTTCCTCCAAATTGCATTACCTTTTATTGTGTCAGCTTTAGTATTAGAACCTGTATGGGGCGTAAATAAAATGTTTGGCTCTATTGTTGAGGTTGGATGGGCAGGGGGCCATGGCACGGCCGGTGGCATGAGCGATGTTTATCAATCTTTAAATTGGGCAGATGGCGGGGATTTAGGGCTGACCTCTGCTACAGTAGGTTTGTTTGTTGGTATTATAGTTGGAATAATAATAATCAATTATGGAGTGAGAAAAGGATATACTTCAATTATCAAGTCTAGTAGTGAGCTCAATATTAATGCAGAAAATGATATTATTGACCCTTCCGAAAGAGAAGCAAATTCCATAGCAACTATAAACAATGATGTAGTCGAATCTTATGCCTTTCATTCATCCTTAATCGCAATAGCTATATTTATCGGCTGGATATTCCAAGGATTAGTTAAAAAATATACCGGTTTGGAAATGCCCTTATTCCCAATGGCTATGATTGGCGGTTTTTTTGTTCAATTGGCTATAGGTAAAACTAAATTTGCTCAAGCTATTGATGTAAATACCTTACAGAGGATTCAGGGAATTGCTTTGGATTTTTTAATAGTCAGCGCTATTGCTTCCATTAAAATACCGGTAATCATAAATTATGCTCTTCCATTTTTAATTTTGATGCTGGTTGCTGGAATTTCGCTAGTAGCATTCTTCTTTTGGGCAGGGCCTAAGCTGTTTAAGGAAAATTGGTTTGAAAACTCTATAATTAACTTTGGATTTCTTTCAGGTGTTGCAGCAGTAGGCTTAATGCTTTTACGCACTGTAGACCCGGATATGGAAACAGATGTTGGACAAGCTTTTGCTTTAAGAACTCCAATATTTGAGCCATTTTTAGGCGGAGGATTAATAACATCTATTCTACCAATACTAGCAGTTAAATACGGTTCTCTTAAAACAGGACTAGCATTTTTGGTTATTGCTTTAGTTTTGATTGTTTTAGCTAAATTTACAGGATATTGGTGTGTAAGTGAAAAGGATGTTACTAGTCACAGTTATTCAATGAAAACCATGGCCCATTCTTAAAAGTTTAATTGGAAATTTTATACAATAAGGCTCAACCTCGGAAAAATACCGATGGTTGAGCCTTATTAATTGCCAAAAACACCCGGGAATTTCGACAAAATTCAGGCGGTGCCAAACATCAAGTTGTTTTTACTTCCCTTGAATAATATCTCCTATAAAACTATAATAAAAATACGGGATTGCAATTTTTCTTGACTTTTCGACAAAATTCGGGCGGTGCCAGGCACCAAAGCGAGGGGTTGCAAGTATGGAATTAGTTGAATCTGAATTTATAAATATAGTAAATGCCTATGAAAACAACTTAAAAAATGTATCAGTTAAAATTCCCAAAAAACAGATCACTGTTTTTACGGGTGTTTCAGGCTCTGGAAAATCATCTCTCTGTCTTGATACAATTGCAGCTGAATCAAGGCGTGAGCTCAATGATACTTTTCCCAGCTTTGTTCAACAATATCTTCCTAAATACGGAAGACCTCATGTAGAAAAAATAGAAAACCTTCCTGTCACAATAGTTTTAGATCAGAAAAAACCAACGGCCAATTCTCGCTCTACCGTAGGCACGTACACTGATATTTATTCTCTTTTAAGACTTCTATTTTCAAGAGTAGGTGAACCGTTTATCGGATATTCTGACAGCTTTTCTTTCAACCATCCATCGGGAAAATGCAAACGCTGCGATGGGTTGGGAGTTGTGACAGATTTGGACATTCATAAACTCGTGGATTTTAATAAATCTTTAAACGATGAAGGTGTCATAAATTTCCCAGCTTTTACAACAGGGGCATGGCGCTGGAAAAGGTATGCATACAGTGGTCTTTTTGACCTTGATAAAAAGATAAAAGACTATTCTAAAGAAGAACTGGATTTATTCCTTTATTCTCCTCAAATTAAACTTAAAAATCCGCCGCCACAATGGCCAAAAACCGCAAAATTTGAAGGTATATATCCCAGAATGTACAGAAGCATAATAAACCAAAAAGAAGGAAAGCGCCATCAAAAAATACTGGATAAAATGGTAACAACATATGAATGCCCCGAATGTGGGGGCTCAAGGGTAAATGAAAAGGTGAGAAGTTGTAAAATAAACGGCAAAAGCATTGCCGATGTGGTGAATATGTCTATACCTGATGCAATAGAATTTATCAAAACCATTGATAACCCTCTGGCACAAGATTTAAAAAAGGAACTAATAAAGCGCCTTTCAGCATTAATAGGTATTGGGCTTGGATATCTTTCCCTAAGCAGGAATGTTGGAACATTATCAGGAGGGGAAGCTCAAAGGATCAAAATTGCTAAATATATAAACTCTGCTTTAACCGACATGGTTTATGTATTTGATGAACCCAGCGCCGGTCTCCATAACCATGACATAAAACTTCTAAAAAACTCTCTGATTAAGTTAAGAAATCACGGAAATACGATTTTGATTGTAGATCACCACCGGGAAATTATAAAACTGGCAGATTTTATTATCGATATGGGGCCAAAAGCAGGAGCTCATGGGGGAGAGATAATATTTACAGGCTCCTATGATGAACTCATAAATTCTGATAACCTGACAGGGAAACTGTTAAAAAAGAAGGAACCCATCAAGGCAAATTTAAGGAAACCCACTGATTGGTTTCATATTAAGAATGCCAATTTACACAATTTGAAAAACATTTCAGTCAAACTTCCATTAGGGGTATTAACAGTGATTGCAGGTGTGGCGGGTTCAGGTAAGAGCTCTCTAATGGAGTTTTTTGAAAAGGTATACCCTGAAGATATAGTGTCAATAAATCAGAAAGATATTGGCACAAATTCCCGATCAACACCGGCAACATACCTAGATATTTCAGACGACATAAGGAGACTTTTCGCAAATGCAAACAAAGTAAGTCCTGCGCTATTTAGTTTCAACTCAAAAGGTGCATGCCCTGCATGTGGTGGTAAAGGTATCATCGTTTCCGATATGTACTTTATGGATGCAATTGAAACCGTATGTGATGTCTGTCATGGAGATCGA
>DUTQ01000201.1 GCA_012841995.1 Thermoanaerobacterales bacterium
ACCAAATATCATAGTTGTTGCACTCATTCCTTCTGCCATCTAAAAACCCTCCGATATCTATTCTTTATCAACTTGCCTTATCGGTCTTCCCGTTCTGTTTCCTCATCCTCACTACCTTCATCACTTGTCCCCTTCATTGCCATTGTAAGGTCTTGATTGTCAACTTCACGAAGCATCCGCTGAACAGACCTATCGTCCATTGTCAATATGTCTTCAAAGACAAACATGAGACGTCTTATCTCTTCAGCCAGTTCAGGATTATCTATTTCTAAAGCTTCGATTATATTTTTTTCAGTTCCTCGGTCAACATTGTTTAAAATATTGACTACAGCAGGTATGCCTCCAACATTTGTATAATCCTCTGTAACCACCGAAGCCAGTTGGCGCTCTAATACCTTCTCAACCTCAAGGATTACGTCAGGTGAAGTTCTATCCATAGTCGCCACTCTTCTTGCAATATCCACTTGCTTTTCAGCAGGAAGAGACGACAAAATGATAGCAGATTGTTCAGGATTTAGGTATGTCATTATAAGCGCAATCGTCTGTGCGTTTTCATTTTGTAAAAAGTTTACAAGCTGTGTTGGATCCGCTTTGCGGATAAAATCAAATGGCCTTACCTGTAGTGATGATGTAAGTCTGTTTATTATTTCCAGAGCTTTTTGAGTCCCTAATGCTTTTTCCAAAACTTCTTTGGCATAATCAATCCCGCCTTGAGTAATATAGTTTTGAGCCACTAACATTTGATAAAATTCTTCCATTATCATATTTTTTTCATCAGTAGTGACCTTTTTTAGATTTGCTATTTCCAGTGTTAGTTCCTCTATTTCTTCTTCATTTAAGTATTTATATATTTCAGCAGAAATTTCCGGTCCTAATGATACTAATAAAGTAGCCGCCTTTTGATTTCCCGATAGCTTACCCAAACATATTAACCTCCCTAATCTTCATTCATCCACGTTTGCAATATTTTTGCCACTTCTTTGGGGTTTTGGCGTGCATATCTCTCTATATTTTTATACACTTCATTTCTAGTTTGTAACTCTTCATCTTCAGTTGCAGCAGCTTTTTTCACTTCTGCCAATTCCTTTTCAATTGCCTCTTCTTCTAATCTGCTTTGTTTGCGAGAAAGTATAACCCTGTACACTACGAACCCTGTGATAGCTAACAGTACAAGCACTAACATAATCATTTTTCTTTTAGCCGCTTTTTGCTCTTTTTGCAGTGTTGCATCTTGTGCCAGAGCATCAGCAAGGTAATTATTAAATTCCGTCCCATAAACAAAGATTTGATCTGTTTCAGGATCATAGCCTATTGCATTTCCTACTATTGAAGTAATAGATTCTTTTTCTTCATCACCTAATTCTTTGTTGTTTATGACAACAGAAACTGAAAGTTTCTTAACGGCACCTTGAGCTACTTTCAGATTTTCATGAGACTCATTTATCTCGAAATTTTTAACTGTCTCTGATTTGTCATAATCTGAATCGCCTGTTTCAGTTTGGTTGTAACTAGGCGGATTTGAAACATCTCCAGGTTCGCCCTGTGGCACACTGCCAGTGCCGCTAAAGTGCTCCTTTAATTCCTGCATGCTTCTAATTATGCCTTCTCCGGTTTCTTCGTCTACTGGGTCAAATAGCTTGTTTTCAACGGTTTTTTCATCAAAGTTTAACTGAGCACTTACTCTTACAACCACATTGCCAGGTCCAAAAACCTGTTCTAATAACGATTTTACACTCGACTGAAGTTGCTCCTGAAATTTGTTTTGTATGGCTATTTGCGAATTGATGACATCTTTTGATGCCTTTTCCTGAGAAAAATCTATGCCATCTGAAAGTATTCTGCCAAAGTTATCAACTACTGTTATATTATCAGGTTTTAAACCCTCTACCGAACGAGTGACCAGAAATACTATGCCTCGCACTTGCTCATCATTCATTTGTACACCCGGTTCCAATTTTAAAATAACAGCTGCTGAAGGTTCTGGCCCTGGTTCTGTTTGAATAAATAGGCTCTTTTCGGGCTGCACAATATGTACCCTTGCTGACTCTATCTCGGCAATCTCCTCTATAGTCCTAGCAAGTTCCCCTTGTAATGCCTGATTATATTGCATTTGCCTTTCCCAATCGGTAGTGCCGAGTTTTGTCTTGTCAAATACTTCATCAAAACTCATAGAGCCATCCCTTGGGAGACCTTCTTGAGCGAGCTGTAATCGTGTTTTATATTTATATTGTGGTTCTACTAAAATGCTTTTTCCACCATCGTCCAACTTGTAAGGAATCTTCATATCATCTAATTTTTTTACTATCTCTCCTGCTTCTTTTTCACTCAAGTCAGAATAAACAGGAACATAAGACGGTTTCTTTAAATAATTTGTGATAATAAGTGATAAACAAATAATTATAATGCCTATAATCAATATTTTTATTTTTTGTGCCCTATTTTTGCTCTGCCAAAATTCGCTCACCTGCTGCCTGATTTTTGTAAAAAATTCCATTATCTCACACCTTGCCTATACCGCTATATCTGCATTCTCATTATTTCCTGATATGCCTCAATAGCTTTATTTCGTAATTGCAAAGTGAGCTCAAGGGAAAGTCTTGCCTTTTCCCCGGCAATTATGACATCACTTAAACTTACTTCATCAGTCAATTGTTTTTCAATCATTTCATCATATTGCTTTTGATATTCATTTGTCGATTTAAAAGCTTGTTTTAATATATTCTGAAATGACTTAACCCCTTGCTGTTTTACTCCCCCTGAAACTGTCGGCATTTTTCCATCTACACTTTGAATGTTCACAGGAACACTCCTTCCAAAACTTTATTTGCCAATCTCCAAAGTTTTAAGCACCATATTCTTGGTGGAATTTATGGCAGTTATATTTGCTTCATAGCTTCTTGTTGCAGAAATCATATCGACCATTTCAGTAACTATATTGACATTAGGCATATCCACATAACCATCTTTTGCATCCGGATGACTAGGATCATATACCTTTTTAAAGGGAGTAATGTGATCTTCCTTTATTGAAATAACCCTGACACCTTGACTGTTGTTTTTGCTATAGGCATCAGAAAAAAGTCGTTTAAAATTATTTTCTTTTGATCTTTCCTGAAATACAACATTCTTTCTTCTATAAGGAGTGCCTTTAGAAGTTCTAGTTGTATTCACATTTGCAATGTTATCGGAGATTACATCTAACCTCAGCCTTTGAGCTGTAAGCCCAGAAGCACTAACATTTAATGTATCAAAAAAACCCATTATTTACCTCCTCCCTTCACTTATAGCAGCTCGCAGCAGTGCAAATTTTGTTTGGACTTGTTGAGCCAGTATATTATAAGACAATGTATTTTTCGTAAGTTCTACCATTTCTCTATCAATATCAACATTGTTTTTATCTGTTCTAAACACACTATCGCCTTGCACATATACTTCAGGCTTTATGTCCTTTACATCTTGAAAATTATTAATATGCCCTTTGTGCGAAGTTTTTAACTCAATTCTGTTTTTTTGTATATTATCAATTAAAGCCTGTTCAAAGGATACATCTGCTCGCTTAAAACCCGGTGTGTCCACATTGGCAATGTTGTTTGAGATGACTTCATTCCTTAAATTTTTAGCATTTAACAGTCTTTGCATATCGTTTATTTGATTAAAAATACCATTCATAAAAAAATCTTTCACCCCCACAATATGTGCTGATCATATTAAAAACTGATGCTTGGTTTTTAGGGATTTTTTGCTAATAGTTCTATTTTATATAATTAGACAAAAATTGATAAAACCCTTCTTAAAACAAAAAAAATGCGTGAAAAAATCACGCATATACACACATATACATTACAGATAAAAAATTCAGCTTATGCTCTTACTTTTTTTAATTCTTCTAAAAGTTTATCATTTAATATTTTGATGTAAGTGCCTTTCATACCTAAAGAGCGCGATTCGATAACACCTGCACTCTCAAATTTTCTCAGTGCATTTACAATAACTGATCTTGTTATACCAACTCTATCAGCTATTTTACTTGCTACAAGCAAGCCTTCATTACCATCCAGTTCTTCAAAAATATGTTCAATAGCTTCCAATTCAGAAAAAGATAATGTGCCTAGTGCAAGTTGGACAACGGCTTTTTTACGCGCTTCTTCTTCAATTTCTTCACTTTTTGACCTTAATATTTCCATTCCTACAACTGTTGCACTGTACTCAGCAAGGACTAGATCTTCATCAGTAAAATCTTCAAATCTCGACAATACTAAAGTCCCTAACCTTTCTCCTCCACCATTTATAGGTACTATTGTAGTTATCCTGTCCTCATATGGGCAATTTATATCTTCTGAAAAAACACAATGTGAAGTCTGTTGAGTTAAGTTTGGCTTTGTCTCATGTATCTCTAATAACTGGTCATTATAGTGTTTTGGAAACATCTTTTCTTCTAGTACTTCATCTTGGACAGCATCACATTCATAATCATTCATTAGAGCATATCCTAATACCTTTCCCTTTCTACTGGCAACATAGGCATTTGCCGTTAGGACATCTCCGAGAGTCTTACATACTTCATTAAAATCTACAGGATACCCAGCCGATCTCTGTAGCAGTTTGTTAATTCTCCTTGTCTTTTCTAAAAGGCTATTTTCACTCATTAAAGTTCCTCCTTAAATTTGAAAAAATATTTTTATCTTATATTAGAGTATATACATACTAAGATCCTTATCTTTTACAATGTCTTTAAGTTTATTATTTACATAATTTTTATCAATCTCTATTTCGCTTTGCTTTTGGGCTAGCTCTGGCGCATTAAAGGATATGTCTTCTATCAACTTCTCCATTACAGTATAAAGCCTTCTAGCACCGATGTTCTCTGATTTTTCATTGACATATGTTGCAACTTTTGCTATCTCATTTATAGCATCTTCAGAAAAATGGATTTTTATACCTTCTGTTCCGATTAATGCAGTATATTGCTTAATTAGTGAATTTTTTGGTTCTAACAAAATCTTCTTTAAATCTTTTTCGGAAAGACTATCTAACTCAACCCTTATGGGAAATCTACCTTGAAGTTCAGGTATTAAATCAGAAGGTTTTGATACATGAAATGCTCCCGCTGCTATGAACAAGATATGGTCTGTTTTAACAGGTCCATATTTAGTCATAATTGTAGAGCCTTCTACTATCGGAAGTATATCTCTTTGAACACCTTCTCGCGACACATCGGGACCATGGGCTTCCTTGCCTGCAATTTTGTCAATCTCATCAATAAAAATAATTCCAGTTTCCTCTGCCTTTTTTATAGATTCGTTTATAACCTCATCCATATCAATTATCTTTTGTGCTTCTTCCTGTGTTAAGATTCTCCTTGCATCTTTAACTGTTACCCTTCTCTTCTTTCTTTTTTTGGGAAATAAACCACCAAACACATCCTGCATATTGATTCCCATTTCTTCCATACCTGATCCTGAAAAAACCTCAAGCATTGGCGGAGTATTATCTTCAACTTCTATCTCTATCATCTTATCATCGAATTTGCCACTTTGTACATCTTTTAATGTATGATAACGCTTTTCTTCAATTACTTTCATCTTCTCATTATAATCATCCTGTGCATCCTTGTATTCAGACTTGGAAAGACCACCAAAAATAGCTTCAAAAGGATTTTTAGTATCATCTTTTGCAGGTGCAGGATAAAGCAGTCGACAAATCTTTTGATCAGCTAGAAGTCTAGCCTTTTCCTTAACTTTTTCCGTTTTTTCTTGCTTAACCATCCTGATTGAAATCTCTAAAAGATCTCTAACCATAGAATCTACATCTCGACCTACATATCCAACCTCAGTAAATTTAGTAGCCTCAATTTTTATGAATGGCGCTTTTACAAGTTTCGCCAGCCTTCGGGCTATTTCTGTTTTGCCAACTCCAGTAGGCCCTATCATCAGTATATTTTTTGGAATAACTTCTTCTTTTAAATCTGGAGGCAACTGTTGTCTTCTGAACCTATTCCTAAGAGCTAATGCAACAGATTTTTTTGCTTCTTTTTGGCCTACTATGTATTTATTTAACTCATCTACGATTTTCTTCGGTGTCAAATCATCCATTTGCCCACCTCCCTATAGTGTTTCTACGGTAATATAGTCGTTTGTATAAACACAGATATCTGATGCTATCTTCAACGATTCTTTTACAATTGTTTCAACAGGCAAATCTGAAAATTGATTTAATGCCCTAGCTGCCGCAAGAGCATATGGCCCGCCCGACCCCACCGCAGCAACCCCATCATCTGGTTCTATAACTTCTCCATTCCCAGAAATTATCAGTATACGATTTTTATCTGCTGTAAGCAAAAGGGCTTCGAGTTTCCTAAGCATTTTATCAGTTCGCCATTCTTTTGCCAGTTCTACAGCAGCTTTTAATAAGTTTCCATGGGTTTCTTCCAATTTACCTTCGAATTTCTCAAAAAGCGTCACAGCATCAGCTACAGACCCTGCGAAGCCAGCCAATATACTGCCATCATATATTTTTCTTACCTTTTTTGCATGATGTTTCATTATTGTGTTTTCTCCAAAGGTCACTTGACCATCGCCTGCAATTGCCGCACCCTTATCGTTTACAACAGCTACAATTGTGGTAGCAGAAAACATAGCAAAGTCCTCCTTTCATGAACGCGGAAATGTCTTATCATAAACTTGCTTTAGGCGTTCTTTTGTCACATGAGTGTAAATTTGCGTAGTTGATAGACTCACATGTCCTAATAGTTCCTGAACTGTTTTTAAATCTGCCCCATTGTTTAACATATGTGTTGCAAAAGTATGTCTCAGCGTATGTGGACTTATATCTTTATTCAATGAAGTTGCTTTCACGTATTTGTCTATAATTCTACGCACACTCCGAGCTGTAATAGCTGTACCTAATTTGTTCAAAAAAAGGTCATTACAAGATATATCTTTAACTAAAAAAGGTCTGCTTTTATTTAAATATACCTCTAAACTTTCGGCAGCTTTTTGACCAAAAAATACAACCCTCTCCCGAGAGCCTTTCCCAAAAACTATTATATCATTACATCCCATGTTTATATCGTTTAATTTTAATGATACCAGCTCCCCCACTCTCATTCCCGTTGCGTATAAAAGCTCCATAATTGCCTTATCACGAATACCCAACACTGTTTCAGGTGGTGCATTAAGTAAAAGATTAACTTCTTGTGGGTACAGGAAAAGTGGAAGCTTCTTGGAAAGCTTCGGCGTGTTTATGTCTGCTGCTACATTTTCTTTAACTAATCCCTCTATTTCTAAATACTTGAAGAAACTCCTAATTGCGGATAATTTTCTTGAAATTGACCTTTTTGAAATATCCCTTTTTTTAAGATATGACAAAAATCCTCTTATTTGACTTCGATCTATGCTGTCTACATCTTGTTCAGATATTTTTTTTTGTTTTAAAAATTCCGCAAACTGCGTCAAGTCTTCTGCATATGCTTTTATTGTATTTTCTGATTGGTTTTTTGTGGCTTTTATATAGGATAAAAAGCAGTCTATCAAAGCTTCATCCAATTGAGATCAACCTTTCGCTAATATTTTTTATAGTATCATAAGATTAGAGATTATGCAAGAATAAATTCTAAATTGTTTTTAAATTAAATGCCTGTCTTTTCTTTCGTTATTCTTACATAATCTCATTTTTACTCGCAAAAGTTATGATGGATTCAATTGCTCTATTGCTCAATAATAAGTTTCGGTCTTTTTTGGATTTAAGCCTTTGACTTATGGGAGGAAGTATCCCAAAATTAGCTTTCATAGGTTGAAATGTATCTGAGTTCGCAGTAGTTATATAATTACACAATGATCCAATTATAGTTTCTCTAGGAAATATGAGGGGATCTTTCCCGTTTAAATGTCTTAACATATTTACAGCTGCAACGATTCCTGAAGCTGCTGATTCTATATAACCTTCAACACCAGTTATTTGACCTGCAAAAAAAAGCCCTTTTGTATTTTTTACCTCTAGATTTGAATTTAAGAATCGCGGGCTTGAAATAAAAGTGTTTCTGTGAATAAAACCGTATCTAATAAACTCCGCTTTTTTTAAACCCGGGATCATACTGAATACTCTCTTTTGTTCAGGCCATTTCAAGCCAGTTTGGAAACCTACAATATTAAAGAAATCGCCATTTAGGTTTTCTTTTCTCAATTGAACTACTGCAAAAGGTTCCTTTTCAGTCTTTGGATCGACTATCCCTACTGGCTTTAATGGACCAAACAACAGGGTTTTGTAACCTCTTTTCGCCATAATTTCGATTGGCATACAGCCTTCAAAAAATGCAGCCTTTTCAAATTCTTTTAGCGGATTTACTTCAGCAGTTATCAATTGATTATAAAAATTATTGTATTCATCTTTTGTCATGGGCAAATTGACGTAGTCATTATCTCCTTTGTTATACCGCGAACCCCAAAAAGCTATATCGAAATCAATAGAATCTCTTGTGACAATCGGCGCAGCCGCATCATAAAAATACAAATACTTACTTCCAAAAAACTCTTGTAATGCTCTTGATAGCTTTTCCGAAGTTAAGGGACCAGTAGCAACAATAGCTGGTGATTCCGGTACTGTATCAATTTCTTTTATATGCAAGGTTATATTTGGATGTTGGCATATAATCTTTGTTATAATTGATGCAAATTTTTCCCTATCAACAGCAAGAGCTGCACCTGCCGGAACTTTTGCAAGTTCTGCAGCTTTTATCACAAGGGAGTTTAAAATCCTCATCTCCTGTTTTAAAAGACCTGCTGCATTCGATAGCTCGTTTGAGCGCAAAGAATTACTGCAAACTAGTTCTGCAAGTTTGTCGGTATGGTGTGCAGGCGTATTTTTTTCTGGCCGCATTTCATATAATTCAACTTTTACATCATTATTTGCTAAATACCAAGCAGCCTCACACCCTGCGAGGCCACCTCCGATTACCTTAATAGCATTCATGGCTATTAACCTCTTTACTTTTATTTTGATTTGTACTTACATTCTTTGTTTGAACAAATTATTTGCTCGCCCTTTTTACTATTTTTCACAACCAAAATACTGCCACAGTCGGGGCATTTTTGATCTATGGGTTTATTCCATGAGACAAACTTACAATCAGGATAATTATCACAGCCATAAAATATTCTGCCGCGTTTGGAACGTCTCTGAACTACATTACCTCCACACAATGGACACTTTACTCCGATTTCTATCACAATCGGTTTAGTATTTTTACATTCAGGAAAACCTGGACATGCTAGAAACTTGCCAAATCTACCATGCTTAACAACCATGTTTCGGCCACATAATTCACATTTTTGATCTGTTACCTCGTCTTTTATTTCAATTTTTTCTAGTTCTTTTTCTGCTAATTCCAGTTTTTGCTCAAATGGCTTATAAAATATTTGTAATACCTTTTTCCACTCTTCTTCCCCTGCTTCAATCTTATCAAGTTTTTCTTCCATATCAGCTGTAAAATCCACATCAACTATATCACCAAAAAACTCCTGTAAGATGTTTACCACTATTTCCCCTAACTCTGTTGGCTTAAATCTACGGTTTTCTTTTTCCACATAACCTCTTTTTTGGATGATATCTATTATAGGTGCATAAGTGCTAGGCCTTCCTATTCCGTTTTCCTCCAACGTCTTAACAAGCATTGCTTCAGTAAAGCGCGGTGGTGGCTGAGTGAAGTGTTGTTCTGGCAATAGCTTTAAAAGTTTCAATACTTGTCCTTTTTTAAGTTCCGGCAGACTATCTTCTTTCTCTTCTACTTCTTCATCAGTTCCTTCTGTATAAACAGCCATAAACCCTTTAAATTTTAGCACAGAACCAGATACCCTTAAAATATAATCTCCTGCAGATATGCTTACTGTTACTGTATCATATATTGCTGGGGCCATCTGACTGCTTATAAATCTTTCCCATATAAGCTTATATAACTTAAATTGATCCTTTGAAAGAGAACCTTTTACACTTTCAGGTGTTCTGCTCACCGATGTAGGCCTTATGGCCTCATGAGCATCTTGAACATTTTTTTTATCTTTATTTTTAGATTTTAAACCTAAAAAATACTCTTTGCCATAATTAGTTTTAATATATTCTTCTGCCTCTTTTATAGATTGATCAGATACCCTTGTAGAATCTGTTCTAATGTATGTTACTAGGCCAGATGTCCCTTCACCCTTTATTTCAAGACCTTCATATAGTTGTTGGGCTACCATCATGGTTTTTTTAGCCGTGAAACCCAACTTTCTAGCAGCTTCTTGCTGCATACTGCTAGTTGTAAAAGGGGTTGAAGGATTTCTTCTTCTCTCGCTTTTTTTGATGTCTATAACCTCATAATTCTGTTTTTTTAATTCTGCTAATATTTCTTTTGTTTCTTTCTCACTGCCTATTTCGATTTTTTTATTATTCTTAGAATGAAGCTTTGCTATAACCTCTGCACCAGTATCTTGCTGAAGTAATTTTGCATCAACGGTCCAGTATTCTTTTGGAATAAACGCCTCTATTTCTTTTTCTCTATCACAAATTATTTTCACTGCAACTGATTGTACTCTTCCAGCACTTAAGCCCCGTCTAACCTTTTTCCACAGTATGGGACTTATCTTATAGCCTACTAGCCTATCGAGAATCCTCCTGGCCTGTTGGGCTTCTACAAGATTTTTATTGATCTTTCGAGGTTTCTTTATTGATTCTTTTACAGCATTTTTTGTTATTTCATGAAATTCAATCCTGCAAGGGGCATCTTCAGGTAATTTTAAAACATTTGCCAAATGCCAAGAGATCGCCTCCCCTTCTCTATCAGGGTCAGTAGCTAAAAAGATTTTATCTGCCTTTGATGCCTCTTTTTTTATGTTTTTGATAATAGGCCCTTTGCCTCGTATTGTAATGTACTTAGGGGAAAAATCTTTTTCCACGTCTATCCCCAGCTGGCTTTTCGGCAAATCCCTTACATGACCCATCGAAGCTTCTACTTTATAATTACTGCCTAAAAACTTTCGGATGGTTTTAGCTTTTGCAGGAGATTCGACTATTACTAAAGATTTACTCATTGAAAATCACCTTTTCGAATTATAACTATGCTCATAACTTATGTCTTCATCACATATCCACCTACCATAGTTGTAATTAAGCCTTTTAGTTCAAGATGGGTTAAAATTGCATTTAAATCCTGTACTGTAATAGAATAATTCTGCAATATCTGTTCTATGTTGGTAGGTTGATAATCTATCATACTCATTATTTTTCTTTCAATCTCCGACAATTCCTGTTCAGAACTTGGAATAATATTGCTCTTATAGAAACAATTGGTTAAATTTAATTCCTCTAAAATATCATCAATATGTTCAACTAATTTTGCACCTTGTTTTATTAATTTATGTGTCCCTTTGCTATATGGGCTAAATATACTTCCTGGTATGGCAAAAACTTCTCTTCCTTGTTCTAGAGAAAAATCGGCAGTTATTAACGACCCACTTTTCTCTGCAGCCTCTACAACTAATGTTCCCAACGATAGGCCGCTTATTATGCGATTCCTAGCTGGAAAATTTCCTGCAACCGGTTTCTTACCTAAACAAAAACTGGTAACTGCACAGCCGTGTTCTGTTATTTTTTTATAAAGTTTAAAATTTTCAGGAGGATAAACTATATCAAGACCACACCCAAGAACTGCTGTAGTGAGACCACCTGCCTTTATAGCTCCCCAGTGTGCAAAAGAATCTATCCCTCTTGCCATACCGCTAACTATGTTCAGCTTAGCACAAGCAAGCTCTTGTGCTAATGATTCAGCTGCTTTTTTGCCATAAGGAGTGGGCTTTCGCGTTCCTACAATGCTAATTCCAGGCTGTTTTAATGTTTGAATATTGCCTAATACATAAATCACCGGAGGTGGATCGTATATCTGCTTTAAAACATCTGGATAA